>JAJDCV010000345.1 GCA_029260675.1 Phycisphaeraceae bacterium | reverse complement strand
CGCCAGAGCGACCACGGCGCTACCGACAGTGGAGCTGCCTGCGGTGCTAACCACTGAACTGCCTGGCTGCACGAGCAGTGACGCGCTGGTTACCGTGCCTCCACTCATGACCAGCGAAGCGGCGGTGTCGATGCGCGCGTCGCCCGTGACGTTAAGGGCGTCGTCGGGACCGAACGAGGCGGGCGAAGTATTGGGTGGCAGCCCACTGAGACTAAAGCCCGTGGTGGAGAACTCGACGTCCTGCGCAGGATCGTTGACCTTAAGCACACCGCCTATGTAGTCAAATGTGCCGCCGCCGTTTCCGATCGGGCCGTCGAGCGTGAGTGTGCCCCCGTCGAGTGTGACCGTGCCTGCGGTCCAGACCTTGAACGTGCCGCCGACCTGCACCAGCCCGCTGTCCTGGATTGTCAGGCCTGCCGTGCCGCCCGCTGTGGTTGGGATTCCTCCCACGATCAGGTCCCCCGCGCTCGTCCATGCGGAACCGGGGCCGGTCACGTTTGCGGTGCTAACTGTACCCACGGAAGCCGCGATGAAGCTATCGATGTTAGTGACGAGTCCGCCGGCTTCGACGTTCAGCGTGCCGTTGCCGCCGTTGCCGACAAACAGATTCAGACTGTTGGTCCAGGTGGAGCCGGCACCGGTCACGGTTGTAGTACCTGTTGAGAGAAATAGATCGCCGATTAAACCAGAAGTACTGGAAACCAGCCCACCGTCTTGGATATTCAGCGTGCCTGCGCCTAATTTGCCGACAGTCAGATCGCCGCTGTTGTTCCATGCGGAGCCGGCACCGGTCACAGTGGTCAGGCCCACACCATTTTCGCCGATGCGCCCGATGACGTTGGATACCTGACCGCCAGCTTCTATATTCATCGTGCCGTTGCCATCGAAGCCTATAACCAGATTTTGGCTGTTCGTCCATGTGGAGCCTGCGCCGGTCACGGTGGCCATGCCCACGGAGTCCCCATTGTTGCCGATGGAACCACTAGTACTACTGACCTGACCACCGGTATCGACGTTCAGCGTACCGGTACCGATATCACCTACGAACAAATTGTTGCTGATTGTCCACGTGGAGCCGGGGCCGGTGACGGTTGCTGTCCCCATTGAGGTAATACTGTCGCCGATGTCGGCGTCGCCGCCGTTTGAGACTTGTCCGCCGGCTTCGACATTTAACGTACCGGTACCCAGGTTGCCTACAAGCAGGTCGAGGCTATTGGTCCATGAGGAACCCGGACCAGTCACCGTCACCACGCCCACGGAACCTGTAGAGGAGCCCCCGATGAAGCCAAGGCCGTTGGTGACCTGCCCACCGGATTCAATACGGAGTGTGCCGTCACCGCCACCGCCCACAACCAAGCTGGCGCTGTTGTTCCACATGGAGCCGATGCCCGTAACGGTTGCTGTCCCTGTTGAACCGGGACTGTTGCCGATGATGCCGGTGGTGCTGGAGACCTGGCCGCCGGCTTCGACATTAAGCGTGCCGGTACCCAGGTTGCCTATATACAGATCGGTGCTGCTGGCCCACGTAGAGCCTGTGCCGGTGATGGTGGCTGTCCCCGTTGAGCCGGAAATGTCGCCAATACTCCCGATGATGTTGGAGACCTGGCCACCGGCTTCGACGTTCAGCGAACCGATACCGCTCTTGCCGACAATTAGGTTGGCGCTATTGGCCCACGTGGAACCTAGGCCGGTGACGTTTACTGTCCCCATTGACCCAGATACTTCGCCAAGGACGCCGAAGCTGTCAGAGAGCTGGCCGCCGGCTTCGATGTTGAGCGTGCCAGCCGAGGATCCGCCAACAAACACATTGCGTTGAAGGGTCGCTATGCTGCCGGCGCCGAGCACCACGGTGGGGTTGTCGCCCAACCCGGTGCCGTCGATGACATAATCATGCGTTGGCCCGCCCACGTTGGGGGCGAACGCGCCGTTGGTGATAGTGAGCGTGCCGTCGGTGTGGATGATCGTGCCGCCGGCCGCGTTGTTCAGCCCGCCGTTGACATTGATCGTGCCGCCGTCGAAGTCGAGTGTGCCGGAAGCCCCGATTGTCATGCCGTTGCTGACCGTCACGTCACCACCCGTATGCACGAACAATGTGCTCGATGCCAGGCTCGCCACGTTGAGCGACCCCGCGACATCCCACTGTGACCCGGCGCCGCTGACAATCACGTGGCTGCCGCCTGATGCGGTGGTAAACCCGATGGTCGCGTCACCTGTTCTGGCCGTACCGCCGTTCTCTACAAGCAGTCGGCCCCATGAGAGGTTGCCTATCCTGGCGATCAGGCCGTTGTTATCGAGTACCGAGCCGGGGTCTCTGACCGTGACACTGCTCCCCGCTGAACCGCCGTCGCCGCCGATGATCAGCGCTACGAGAGGATCGACACCGCTGGTCACGACCCCGCCGGAATCGATCAGCAGACTACCCGGGGAACGTTGACCCACGGTTAACCGCCCCGATACGTCCAGGCGAGAGCCCAAACCGGAGACAGTGGCGCTAGACCCTCCTGATCCTATACCTGAAGCGATGTCCGAAAAACCGCCGGCGGTGACCGTCGCACCGTTGCTGATTGCAAGCGAACCGGGGGCAAGCACGCCGACGGAAAGAGTGCCGCTGGCGACGACTTGACTGCCGACATCTGTCACCGTAACACCGCTGCCGCCAGACCCTGTCTCTACCGCAATAAGCATAGCCCCCGTGTTGACCGCGCCGCCATTTCCTACGAACAGGTCCCCGTCCGACAGGTTGCCGATCTTTGCCACAAAGCCATTGGTCGTGATCGACGAGCCGGGATCGCGGACCGTGAGGCTGCTGCCCGCGGTGCTGCCGCCCCCGGCGATGATCAGGGCCGACGTCACCTTATTATTGGAAGACACCGAAGCTCCCTGCTCGACCACCATCGTACCGGGCCGACCGGCACCGATGGTCAGCCGGCTCGCCGCATCCAGCGAAGACCCGCTGCCCGACACGGTGATGTCGCTGTTGTCACTCCCGGTAAAGAACGAGACGTTGACCTCATTGGCGGTCACGGCACCGCCGCCACTGACTGAAAGCGAACTTGGAGCGAACCGACCCACGAAAAGATCGGTTCCTACGTTCAACTGACTGTTCAATCCTGTCACCGTGACAGTGCTGCCCCCTGACCCGGCTTCCGTTCCCATGAATAGGACGTCGGCCGGGCCTGTCGTCACCAACCCGCCATTGCTCACGGTCAGATGCCCCGGCGACATCCCACCTACGCGCACTTCCCCGCCCGAAAGTAGGGCAGAATTCGCACCATCCACGATCACGCTGCTGCCTAAGGTCCCGGCATCGTTGGCGATCCTGAAAAAGCCCGTCGTCGAGACGGACCCGCCGTTAGATACGGTGAGTGTATTTCCTGAATCGAATCTGCCAACAAACAGGTCACCGGTGAGGTTCCACTGGGAGCCCGCGCCCGTGACGGTCGCGGTGCTGCCGCCACTACCGACAAAAACACCGACCTGGCCCAGCCCGGTGGTAGCGACACCGCCGTTATCAACCAGAAGATGACCGGCCGCGTTGAGCCCAATATTTGTCTGGCCACTGACTGTTAAGACGCTTCCTACGCCATCGGCCGTGACACTGCTACCGTCTGTCATGGCTTCGTTGGCGATGTTGAGCCCGCCACCGAACTGAGCTGTCGCACCATCGAGCACTGACAAGGTCGATTGACTCCCGGTGGTTGCTCCCACATCCGAGCCGCCGATTAGGCCGATGCCGGTGACCGACAGTTGTGACCCGATGCCGGTGACCGTTGCCGTGCTGGGCGCGCCTGCGAACTGGAGCAGACCCATCTGGAAATCTGACTCAGCAGAGACAAAGCCGCCGTTCTCGATCAGGAGGCTGCCTTGTTCGTGCTGACCGACATCCAGATTGCCTGCAAGTCCGCCGTTGGTGATGATCCATTGCGAGCCTGGGCCGCTAACGATGGCTGAACTGCCAGCCGAGCCTGCTTGATCAGAAATCACGCCGTACCCGGTCCTCAGCACGCCACTGTTGGTGACGCGGATGTGGGCATCATCAAACTGGCCAACATTGAGCCGGTTGCTGTTAAAGTCGGCGACGGACCCGAGGCCGTCCACGGTCAGCCGGCTGCCATCATCGCTCACGGTGTCCGGGCCACCGGAACCAGCCTCTTCCCCGAGTATGACGAATTGCGCGGAGTCCCCCGGGTTGTAGAGGAACGTCGCACCGTTGACGATCGACAGGGAGCCGACGTTATCGACACCTACCTTGAACTTGGGCATCGCAAGTCCCGAGGGGCTTGTGACCGTCATCTGTGATGCCGCTCCGTCCACAACAACGGACCCAGCCGTGGTCGTACCGATGGACAAGGCGAACACGTTGGCGTTGGCACTGTTGATCAACGACATAGTCGAGTTGATGTCCAGGCCCGCCGTACCGGTTGTTGCGGTGGAGAGGTTTCCGGCATCGACGACGAGCGATCCGCCGTCGAGTTGGACATGCTTGGCGACCTCGCCCGCCATCGTCACGTTGACCGTGCCGCCGTTGATCGTCACGTCGTCATTAATCGTCGGCTCGACGCCGCCGAGCCAGCTCGCGTCGGTGTCCCAGTTGCCGATGCTGCCGTCCCAGACGAAGAAGACGCTGGCGAAGTCGGTGCCGACGGCGACGTTGTCGATCTGGATGTTGCCGGTGTAGTCGCCGCTCTGCCTTAGGGCGAACGACTCGACCAGGGTGCCGGCGTTGAAGTTGGTGGTGACTAGCTTGATGGATGATTCGTTGACCGGGTCCAGCCAAAGCTCGGCGAAACCGGTGCCCGCGTCGTAGGCCAGGACGACCTTGTGCTGGGTGTCGAAGCTGAAGTCGCTCGCCCAGACCTGATCGACGGACGCATCATTCACCTCGATGCCGAAGCTGAAGTCGCCGCCCGCGCCGGGGTTGGTCACAAAGACACGCCCGGGGAAGTTGGTGGCGGCGTCTTTGAAGTGCGCGAAGTACAGGCCGTTAGCGTCCAGGTCACCGTTGCCGATACTCAGGGTATTTAAGACGGTCACGTCGAAGGAGGCAAAGGTCTTGGCGGTAGCGCCCTGGGGCGCGAACGCGAGGTTGACATCCTCGCCGGCACCCGCGCCCTGCTGGAGCGTGGCGTCGCTTCCGTCTGACAATATCTGCTTGCTGCCCGCGCTGCTGTGCGCGGTCCAGCCGTTGTCGGTCAGTGCGCCTGTGAAGTTAAAGTCTTCCGTGGCCAGGACCGCGGCAGACGAAGAGGCCGCAAACGAAAGGGCCAGGCAGGCCATGAACGCGCTGAATAATTGTGATCTCATCGTTCTTCCTTCATTAGCGTTCAACCGGATTACAAAAATCTGGGGGTGATATACATCAATTCGTCTATGCAGGGCGACATGAGTGGCGATCTTCGCCTAAGGACATATCCATAAATAGCCAGATTATTCGCAATATCCGTACATACAACCCCCATAAACATGGGGGTGAGGGAGACGCGAAGCCGCCGATCGGGCTTGAGTGGCGATGTCTGCGGTAAACGCCACATGGGCCGGTAGGCTCAACGCGGCGCAGAGAATGAATCTAAATCAAGACCGACAGAACATCGGCATGTGGACGATCCATACGCCTTTTAATGTCGTTTTCTTAGCAGACCCAGTCCGCCCAGACCC
>JAJDCV010000344.1 GCA_029260675.1 Phycisphaeraceae bacterium | reverse complement strand
GGCCGTTGGCTTTACGCCCGGCGTCGGGGCCCGCGGTGGCGCCCGTGGTGGCGTCCTCGCTTTCTTGGTCGGCCGGGGTCTTCGGGGGATTTCCCTCGCCGGCACCCCTTTGTTTATCTGGCGCATCAGGTGAAGCCTCGTGGGGCCTGTTTGCGGCCGCCAGGGCTGTCGGCGAGATGTCGGCGGTATCGGTGTCTCGGTCGTGTGCATGCCCCCCCCTGGGACCGCAGACGCAGTGACCCGCCCTGACCGGTCGATACCCCATCCCCGGCCGTCGGGTCTTGGCGAACTGCCGATGGAAGCGCTCGGCCGTGATCGTGTCCAGAAATCTGCATACATCGGGTAGATCGGCTTGAAGCAAAGAGGCGTTGAGCATCCCGGTTATCGGAACAGCCGTCCGCGGTACACTCCACATATGACACGTACCTTCTGGATCGACACCGATACCGCCTCCGACGACGCGGTCGCCCTGGTCATGGCCCTGCGCAACCCCGATGTACATGTGGTCGGCACCTCCGTGGTCAGCGGGAACATGCCTCTACATCAGGGCACACGCAACGCGCTCTACACCGCCGAACTCTGTGGCAGCGACGTGCCGGTCTATCCCGGTGAATCGCGCCCCCTGCTCCGTGAACCCGCGCACGCCCAGTGGTTTCACGGCGAGGACGGCATGGGCAACCAGAACTACCCCCCACCGAAGCGCACCGCAGAAACCACCCACGCCGTCGACGCCTTCCTGCAAGCCACCCACGACCACCCCGGGCTGACCCTGGTCACACTCGGGCCGTTGACCAACATCGCCATTGCGATTGAACGCGACCCCGGGCTGGTTCAGCGGGTCGGTCGATGTGTGGTGATGGGGGGCAACCCCTGCTGTGAGGGGAACGTCACGCCGGCCGCCGAGTACAACATCTGGTGCGACCCCGAGGCCGCCAAGATCGTCTTCGCCTCGGGCCTGAAGATCGAATTGGTCGGCTGGCAACTGAGCACCGGCGAGGCGAACCTGACCGAAGAGGACATCGCCTACGTCCGCGGTATGGATACGCCGTTGGCGCACTTCGCCATCGACTGCAACGCCCACGTCATGGTCGCCAACAGGACCCAGACCGGCGATCTTGGCATCAGCCTGCCGGACCCGACCGCGATGGCCGTGGCGCTGGACCCGAGTATCGCGGTGAAGACCAGCGACCACCGGGTACAGATCGCCTGTGCTGATGAGTTAACCCGGGGCATGACCGTGGTCGACCGCCTGGGTGTCGCAGAGGATGATCGTAATGCGGACACGTGGCGGGAAGTCAGCCAAGTGCCGTCGTGCCGGGTCGTCTGGGAACTGGATATCCCAAGGTGGAAGCAATTGCTCTTTGATGCACTGGTGTGATGGAGCATCACTACTCGACATGCTGATCGATCCATCCGACAATCCAGCCATGGACGAGACTTCTCCCGATAACCGCATCCCGATCGCGCCGGGCGTGTTGCTGGCGGAGTCGGCGTTGCGGTTCACGTTTTCGCGCAGCGGCGGACCCGGGGGGCAGAACGTCAACAAGCTGAGCACCAAGGCCATGCTGACGGTGAACGTCCAAGACCTCGCCGAGGTGTTGCCGCCGTGGGCCCTGCGTCGTCTGCTGATCCACGCCGGGAGCCGACTGGCGGGCGACGGTGAACGGCTGATCATCACCGACTCGTCCAGCCGCAGCCAGCACGCCAACCGCCGGGCCTGTATCGTCAAGCTGCGGATGATGGTGGTCGAGGCGATGAACCGGCCCAAGCGACGCCGACCGACCAAGCCCAGCCGGGGGTCGATCCAACGCCGGCTCGACGCCAAACGCCACCGCTCGAAACGTAAATCCGAACGACGTGAACCGACCGACACGTAACCCGCCCCATGAAAGGCCCCGACATGCCGACCCGTCCTACCAAACAGACAACCCCGTCGTGGTTCTTATTGTTGACCTGCGTATTACTTACGGGCTGGGCTGTACCGGCGCAAGCTAAGCAAGCTGTCCTCACAGGCCTGGACGTGATGCAACGCGACAATTTCGCGGCGTTGAAGGGCCGAAAGGTCGGGCTGATCACCAATCACTCGGGGATCAACCGACACGGCGAGCACATCCTGGACCTGATGCACGCCTCGCAGAACGTCGAACTCGTCGCCATCTTCACCCCCGAGCACGGGATCCGCGGCGAGGCCGACCACGGGGTTGACTCGGGCGTCGATGAAACGACGGGCCTGCCGATCCACAGCCTCTACGGCAAGACACGCAAACCCACCGACGAGATGCTCGAGGGCGTCGATACGCTGGTCTTCGACATCCAGGACATCGGCGCACGGTTCTACACCTACATCGCCACCCTCGGCGAATGCATGAACGCCGCGGCACGGCTTGACATCCGAGTCTACGTCCTAGACCGCCCCAACCCGCTGGGCGGCACGGACTTCGACGGCCCGATCCAGGACGATGACCTGATCGGTAATTTCACGGCTTTCAAGCCGATGCCCACGACCCACGGGATGACGACCGGGGAGATCGCCCTGCTATTCAACGGCACGTACGGGATCGGGTGCGATCTTGAAGTCATCAAGTGCGAGGGCTGGGTGCGTGGCGTGATGTTCGATGAGACCGGCCTGCCCTGGGTCAACCCCTCGCCGAACATGCGGTCGATGAGCGAGGAGATCATCTACACGATGGTCGCACAGACCGAGGCGAACAAGGACCTGTCCGTCGGCCGGGGGACGGATCGGCCGTTTGAGTACCTGGGCGCCCCCTGGGTCGATGGCGACGCGCTGACTGCCGAGTTGCGGTCACGAAATCTCCCGGGGATCTGGGTGATGCGGACCACCTTCATCCCCTCCGGCACGGACATCACGGGCCGAGAGAACTACCCCTACCAGTTCATCGACGAGGTGTGCCAGGGCGTGCGTTTTGTCGTCACCGACCGCAAAGCCGTGCGCCCGGTCGAGGCCGGTATCCATATGCTCGATGCGCTATTGGAAGTCCACCCCGAGCGGTACAGCGTCGAGAAACTCCGTAAGTTGGTCGGGGCGCAATGGGTGCTGGATGCGCTCAAGGCCCGTGAGCCGGTTGAACAGATCGTGGCCCGCTGGCGTGGATCACAGGCGTTCAAGGACTTCGCCGACGCGCGGGCCGAGGTGTTGCTCTACGACTGAATCACCAGACCACTTAACGTGACAGCACCCGATAGCCCCAGGGCCCAAGCGATACCTTGTCACCGGGGTTCCATGTGACCGCCTCACCGGTGAAAACATCGGTGTAGCCGTCCCCACCCATACGGCTCAAGACTGTGACTTCGCAAGGCTGGTCGGTCAGGTTGGCCACGACTATCACGCCGTCACCCTCGCGCTCACGGGTGAAGCTAAAATAATCCTCCGCCCCCTGATCCAGCCGCTTCACCGCCCCACCCCTGCCGCCGGCCGCCAGTGCCTTGTTCGTCTTCCGTAGATTCAGGAGCGTCTTGTAAACCTCTGCCATCGGGTGATCTTTCCATTCGATCTCGTCTTTATCGAAGAACTCAAGCCGGCGGTCGATCCCGGCCTCCTGCCCACTGTAGACAAGCGGCATCCCGTCGAGGGTGAGTGTCAGCACGGCGAACGCCTCTGCCGCGTCGCCGTAGCGCTCGACCGCCGAGCCGTTCCACGAGTTCTCGTCGTGGTTGGAGGTGAAGTACATCCGGATCGCCTCGTCGGCGTAGCGGGCGTCTTCCTCTTGGAGGTGGGTCCAGAGGTCTTCGGCCGTCGCCTCACCGTTGACGATGCCGTGAAACACCCCGTTGAGCGACCAGGCGTAGGTCATGTCGTAGGCATCACGATGCGCCGCGGGGTCGTCCCACTCGGCCAGCAGGAACACAGGCTTGATCTCGTTGAGTTCGCGGCGGGCCTGGGCCCAGAAATCAAGCGGGACCATCCCGGCCACATCAACGCGGTACCCATCGACGCCCGCATCACGCACCCAGAACGCCAGCGAATCCAGCATGTAACGCCACAGATCTTCGTTGTCGTAATCCAGGTCGATCACGTCGTCCCAGTCCGGCACAGGCGGGATGAAGTTGCCCTGCTCATCCTTGGTGTACCAGTCGGGGTGCTCGACGGTCAGGGGGTTGTCCCAGGCCGTGTGATTCGGGACCCAATCGAGGATGACGCGCATCCCGCGCTGGTGTGAGTCGTCGACAAGGGCTTTGAAGTCGTCCATTGTGCCGTAGCTCGGGTTGACCTCGCGGAAATCCTTGACCGCATAGTGGCTGCCGAGCGTGCCCTTGCGGTTCACTTCTCCGATCGGGTGGATCGGCATCAGCCAGAGGATCTCCACGCCCATCGCCTGGAGCCGTGGCAGGTGCGCCTGAAACGCTTTGAACGTCCCCTCGGGCGTGTATTGACGGATGTTGACCTCGTAGATGCTCGCGTCGTAGCTCCATTCAGGGTGGACGACCGCAGCCGCCTGCTGGGGAGCCGGCGCCACCGCCACGGGCTGGTCGGCTGGGGGTGCGTCAAGGGTATCCGCGACAAGGTACGCAGGCGTCACGGCAAATATGGACACGAACACAATCCCGAACAAGCTCCATCGCACGGCTGAAACATGTGTGTTGTACTTAGACATCTTTTGTTTACCTGTTCATATGTGTGGTATGAGAAACCGGCATGGCGTCATGTCCTCGGCGCCGGCGGTGCGCCACGACGATCGGGGGTTGTGGGTTCGTCATGCTGCGGGGGTGCTTCATCCTCTCCGGGTTGTCCCTCGGGCTGCTGCCCGCCCGGTGCGAATACCATATCGCTGCTGGCGTACGTCGTGCCGAAGTTGGCCGACAGCAGGACTACCTGCACGAGCCCATCATCGAACTGCTCATGGCTGAGGCTGGACATCGGGTGGATGAACGCCGACCACAGCAAGCCGCCACTGATCGCGTAACGGGCGTCCAACGCACGGTCGTAATTGGCCTCCATGAGCCGTTCGTACTCCCCATCCTCGAAGTCCGCCACGGAGGCGACCGGTGTCATGATCCGCATCCGGTCGGCGGCCTGGTCGGCCAGCACCATCACGGCGACCCCCTCGATCTTAAACGCCCACCGGCCGGCACCACCCTCCACCTCATCGGTGTACTCACGGATAAACCGGTCCAGCGCCGCGAAGTCGGTCGGCCCCTCGGCGGGCTGGGGTTCGATTGGCTCGGCCACGCCGCCTGTGGTCAACCACAGCACGCAGGCAAAAACAAAGAAAGGTCTCGTCCGCATGGTTTTGCTCCCGTGAAATAACTGTTGGCAATGCGAGACTGCCTTGAAGGCACAAATTTATACATAAGCGAACGGGAATCGAATCGTACTCAGTCCCCGTGCTTTTCGCGTAATCGACCACTCAAACGCAGCAGCAACTGCACACGCTCGAACTCGTTGAGCACCTCATGCAAGACCTCACGGACCGGATCGGCCGGGGGCGGGGCAAGTGTCGCCTCGACCTCAGGGCCGATCGCCTTGCGCGCCATGGCACGATATCTGCTCAGCGTCCGGTCGCCGAACCAACTCACCGGCTCGAAGTCCTCGGCCATGAACCACGTCACCGGGACCCGGAAGCCCGCATTGATCTGGCTCTTGACCACCAACTCCGCGTGCTCCTCGCTACGCAACAGGAAACGCAGGTCGATCGCCCCCGGGTTTGCTTCCGCGATCCGCTGCATGGCCGAGCCTTGCAGCGCGCAATCCCCGCACCAGGTCCCGGTAAGGCACAGGACGTGCATCTTCCGCGTGAACCCCCCCACCAGAGCCGCCCGCTGAGCATCCAATGCAAGCTGCGCATACCGCTGATCCCAAGGCATCCGCTGGCCCTCGGCCTCACCCAACGCGACGAAATCGGCGTAGCTCAATCCTTGGTTGAACTTGGTTTTCAGGAAGTCGGTTTGGTTCATCAGCATGTGAGGTTGAGTCCGGGTAGGGTAAGGATGGCTCAGGACACTGGATAATAGTAAGATTAGTCCCCCACCAGAGAGGTCATCGTGAATCTTTTAGCCAAATACGTCCGTACTCCCGTCGATTGGGTTGATGTCCTGCTGACACTTATTATTTTGGCACGTTCATCATTTTCGGTATCGCCGTATGGCTCATGAAACAAGAGGCCAATCGGAAGAAGATGGACAATGAAGACCAAGACCTCGACGAGTAGCGTCTTTACTCCACGACCCGCGCGGTGATGATGCTGTCGAGCCTGGGGAACTCGGCTTCGAGGTAGGGGTTGCCTTCGTGCTTGATGCGTCCCTGTTCCGGGCCGGGGCCTCGGGGGGCGCCCTCGCCGTAGTCGGCGTACAGCTTGTCGATCACGTCCATGCCTTCGATGACTTCGCCGAAGGGTGAGAAGCCCTGGTTATCCAGGAAGCTGTTGTCGCCGAAGCTGATGAATAGCTGGCTGGTTCGTGTATCGGGCCCGCCCATCGCGAAGGTGACTCGGCCGCGTGTGTTGCTGATCGTGTTGGGGTCGTCCTGGATCCGCTGGTCACGCCAGACGGCGGAGACCTCGGGGTTGCCGTTGATCCCGAACTGGGCCATGAACCCGTCGATCACGCGGAAGAACTTGCATCCGTCGTAGAAGCCGTTGTCGGCGAGGTTGTAGAACCGGTCGGCGCCCAGCGGGGCCCAGGCGCGGGTGACCTGGATCACGACGTCGCCCTGGGTGGTCTGGAACTTCACCTTGAAGACGTCGGGGGCCTGCCGGCCCCAGCTCTCGTGGGACGGATCAAGCAGGACAGCCTTATCAGGCGCCTCGGCCTGAGCGTCATCCCCATTGGCCTCATCGCCATCCGGCTGTTCAGGCTGGGTATCGGCCGCGTCGTCCCCGTCGGGCTGCGTCTCGGCCGGCTGAGTCTCCGCGGGCTGGGAGGCGGGCGCGTCGCCCTGGGTTTCTTCCGCTTGCAGCGCGGGTGCCAGACAGAGTATGCCCACGAGGATGTATGTCACAATCAGGTTGGTATCGAGAAACGTCTTTAGCATGGTAAGTCTCCTTGGGAACTATCGGCGGCTCAAATCCCTCCGCCATGGGGTATATCAATCCGATTCCGTTTTGGGTGCTTCACCCTCGAAACCCGCGATCGCCCAGTCATCGATGCGGCGGGACATCGCGACGATGTACTCATCGCCGACCGCTCGCGGGGGATCGTGTTGCGGATTCGCGGGTGTGTGTGTGAGGATGGCGAGGACGTAGTGTCGACCTACGCCGATGACCACCGCCGAGTCGGCGTACCAGTCGCTCCAGGTCCCGCTCTTGCGGATGATCTGAACATCGCGCTCGGCCAGCGCGAGCACGATCTTGGCATTCAGGTGCTCAATGTCCGGGCCCTCAAAGATTTCGCGCATTGTTTTGGATGCCTGGGGGCTGACCAGCCGGCCCTGCTCGAGCATCAGGTAGTAGCGGAGCAGTTGCCGGACGGTCGCGGCGTGTGATTCCCCCGCCAACGGATCGCGGTTGCGCTCCTCGCCCTTGGCGTAGTGCTTACCCATCCACAGGCCCCCGCCGTGCAGCGGATCGTAGAGCCGGTATTGCGGCGAGGTGAGGACCTCGGCGATGGCTTCAAAACCAAGGCTTTGGCTGTACTTCGCGGCCATCGCGTTGCTGGATCGTTTGATCATCAGGCCCAGCTCGTGACGGGTTTCGCTATCGAGGTTTTCCGCAGCCTCGGGGTGGGTCTGGAAGTAGGCCAGGAGGATCGTGATCTTAGGGACGCTGGCGGCGTAATACATCGTGTCCGCCCGGAGCATCGCCAGCCGGCCGGTGGTCATATCCAGCAGCCCGACCGCGGTCTGCTCGGCCTCGACCAGAAGCTCGCGCCGCACGGCCGTGTCCAGCCGGGCCAGCGCCATGGTCATGTCCAAGTCACCGGCCGTGTCGGGGCTGATCCGAAGTATGGACCACGCTTTATCTCCCGTCGTCGGTGGGTCGTTCTGTGCCTGTGCCCGGGCGCAGCACACAACCGACACCACCAAAGCGATCAGGCACGTTGTGATCCATCGCATCATCGCAAGCCGCCCTGTTGTCCTGTCATACCGAGTATCAGCTCTGGGTGGCATCACCGCCGGCCTGCTCGCCTGTCTGCGCCGCCTGCTGCTGGGCCTGCATCTGCTGAGCCATGTTGTGCTGGATCAGCTGCACCGCCAGGATGTGCGTGGCGACCTCCATGGTGACCGGGTAATCGCCGAAGGCGTTCTGGTACTTGTCGGCTGCCTCGCCGTCGGTCTGGCCATTTGACTCGGCGGTAAATTTCTCACGGACCAGGTTCAGCGCGTCGTTGATCTGCATGATGCGTCCCTTTGGGTTTGTAATAGATCGGGTGGTAATACGGGTCTGCCCGGCGGTGGTGCCCAAGGGCATGCCGGGCGAACCGCCAAAGCATATCAGATGGCGGGGCCCGGTGGCCGCCGCTGGTCAGCCCAAGCCCCTAGGCCGTATCATGAGCCCGCACCCTGACACACGAAAGGCCCCCTATGCTCATCGATGAAGTGAAAAAACAGGTTTTACAGGCTATGCGGGACAAAGACGCCGACCTCCGGGACCTGCTGAAAGTTGTCCTGGGTGAGTTACAGACCGCTGACGCCCGCCTGAACGACGACCTGCCCGACGCCGACGCCCAGCGGCTGATACGCAAGATGGTCAAGTCCAATCAAGAGATGGCCCAGCTAAGTGACCGCCCGGAAGTCGTTGAGAAGATGAAGGCCGAGATCGTGGTCCTGGAAACGCTGCTACCCAAAACCCTGAGCATCGAACAGATCACCCAGGCGCTCGCAGAAGTCACCGACGCCATCAAGTCCGCCGGCAACGACGGCCAGGCCACGGGGGTGGCGATGAAACACCTGAAGTCGACCGGCGCAGCGGTAGAAGGCAAAGACGTCGGCCAGGCGGTCAAACAGATACGGGGCTGATCCATCCCCCCCCGGCCATGGCCACAGGTGGGCAAGCATTACCCCGCGTCCGGATGCGCCTGCAGGGCCGCGAGACGTTTCTTGAAGTCACTAAAATCGCGCCGTTCAATCGGTGACCAGACCGCCTCACTGAACGCGTACAGCCGTGGCAACAGCTGGTGATAAAGCTCCGCCTCGTCGGGGACGTGCTCGGTCCAGAGGTGCGCTTCGCTGCCGAGGATGTGGCGATGAAACTCTGGCTCGAGATCCTGAGGGATCGGGTCGAATTGATAGACCTTCTCCAACGGGAGAACCCGCATCCAATCGGGTTTTTGCTCGGCCAACTCTTTTTCGGTCGCCGGGTAGTCCAGGTAGACCCACTCGTGCGTCGAGTTGATCGTGTCCAAGCCCTGCCGGGCGGCCTTGGCGGACTGACCGGGAAGCCAGCCGTGCACCACCTGCCCTTCCGTGACACCGGCGTCGATATTATCGCCCCAGGAGATCGAGCGACGGCCATGCACGCTGTGGACGTACCCACAGACACGGTCCATGAACCACTTCTGCAAAGCCGATTCGTCGGCCAAGCCGTGCTCGCGACGGACACCCCGGCAGGCCTCGCAGTTGTCCCACAGGCCGGGTTTTCGTTCGTCCCCTCCGACATGCAGGAACGGGCACGGGAAAAGCTCGGCGACCTCGTCCAGGACGTTGGTCAGGAACGTAAAGGTCTGGTCCTGCCCGGCGCAGAACACGCCGTCGAGCACGCCCCACTCGCCGGTGACCTCGTCGGGCCCACCATTGCAGGCAAGCTGAGGGTAGGCGGCGAGCGCAGCGAGGTTGTGACCGGGCATCTCGATCTCGGGGACCACGGTGATCCGCCGTTGACCGGCGTAGGCGATGATCTCTCGGACCTGCTCCTGCGTGTAGTACCCGCCGTACCGCACACCGTTGCCTTCACCGTTGCTGCGCCAGGCCCCGACGCCCGTGAGCCTGGGGTAACCCAGCACCTCCAACCGCCAGCCCTGATCGTCGGTGAGGTGCCAGTGCAATCGGTTGAGCTTGAGTGCCGCGAGCTGGTCGAGGAGCTTCATGATCAGCTCGACCGGCTGAAAATGCCGGGCGGAATCGAGCATGAAGCCTCGCCAACCAAAGCGTGGCTTGTCGATGATATCGGCGCAGGCGAGTTCCCCGATAAGCGCTTGGCCGTTTCCCCCTGACTCGGCGAGCAGCGAAGCGTGTGGTTGTTTCAGCAACTGCCCAAGAGACTGACCGGCATAGAAGATCCCGGCGCTGTGCCCCGCCCGCAACGTGATCCGATCGGGCATGATCGAAAGCCCGTAGCCCTCCTCACCCAGATCGTCGGGCACGTCCAGGTCGGTCAGCACCACCACACCCCCAGACGCCGTATCGGGCTCCCCGGTCCTGATCGAGACAAAGCTCCCAGTCGCTACACGGATACTCTGAGCTAACTCATCCGCCACGAAGTGGGCGTACCCCGGGTCCGACTCGAACGCCAACAGCACCGAAAGCTCGGGGGGAAACGTGAACGCGCCGTCTGGGGCCTGATGGATCAGGGGTCTTGGGATAATCATGCTATGTCAACGCCATCATATTCTGAGCCCGGTTGGCGGCGGTAAAGAAGCGGGGCCTGCCGGCTTCATGAGCGTCTAATACAGCCGCGGCCCGGCCGTACAGGTCCGATCATACCACTCTACATGCACACCCGCCTGTGCCGACTTAGACTACCTGATATGCCCGATCGGCCCGGCATCCTGTTTACCGCCTTCGAGCACAGCGGCGACCACATCGCGGCAGCCCTGATCGGCGAACTCAAACGCCGAGAGCCCGGCCGGCTGATCTACGCGATGGGTGGACCGGCGATGCAGAAGGCCGGCGCGGAATTGATCGAGACGACGACCCACGAGGCCGCCATGCTCGTCGGTGCCGCGACCCAGGCACGCAAGCACCTGCAAAGACTGCGCCGACTCAAGGCCTGGCTGGCCCAGAACCCGATCGCCGCCCTGGTACCCACCGACAGCCCCGCGGCGAACTGGTCGGTCTGCTCCGCTGTCCGAAAACACCAGCCTAAAGCAAAGATCGCACACCTCGTGGCCCCGCAGCTCTGGGCCTGGGCCCCCTGGCGTATCCGCAAACTCCGTCGGCTGACCGATCACGTCCTGTGCCTGTTCCCGTTTGAGCCCGACTGGTTCACGCAACGCGGCGTCAAAGCCAGTTTCGTCGGCCACCCGCTGTACGACAGCATCCCCGCCGAAAGGACACCGCCGAGCGATGACCTCCCCGCCACCACGGGCCCCAAGCTCGCGCTGCTGCCGGGGTCACGTCAAAGCGAAGTCAAGCACAACTGGCCGACCATGCTCGACACCTACCGACGGCTGCATGCATCGCATCACGACCTCACCGCCGCGGT
>JAJDCV010000343.1 GCA_029260675.1 Phycisphaeraceae bacterium | reverse complement strand
CTGCTTCGACCAGAGCCAGGCGAGTGCCCAGGTCGTCGACGAGTTCTCGTGCGAAGCTGCCGAGTTCGCCGTTACTCAGATGCTGTGCGGCTTTGAGTTGGCCCTCGCTGGTGGCGTTGATGGTGGCGGCGACGCCCTCGGCCTGGGTGAGGTCGAGTTTGCCAGCCAGGAACGCACGGAACGTGAACTCGCCCGGCGCAGCGAGCCGTGCCCCGGCGTCCGTGGCCAGGTGCAGCAGGCGGTCCAGCAGTGCGGCGTTACCGGGGACTTGCAACTCGGCGGCGGCCTGCCCGGTGTAGCTGTGGGGCGCATCGAACAGGGTCAGAAGCACGGGCATCTGCGGCGTGGTTAGTTGAACGGTAGTAATACGGCGCGGGGGCAGGTCGGTGGCGGTGTCATCGATCAGGTGGTCGATCAGCCGGCGTGTGTCTTGGCCACTGAACCGGACCAACCCACGAAGCGATCGGCCCGGCGGGGAGCTGACCGCGACGATGGTATCCATGCTCTGATTTGTCGCCGGTGTCATCGCCGTTTGCGGGGCTTGCCGCCTTTGTGCTGCTGTTGTTTCTGGGTTAGCTGCTGCTGCTTGGCTTCCACGGCCCGGGAGATGCGGTCGCGTAGCCCGCCGGGCTTGACCGGATTGGGTTTGAACAATTCCCCGGACTCTTCCTGCTGCTTGATGTGCCGGCGGACGATGGTGCTGTCGACCACACCCGCGGCGGTCGAGGCGAGGATGTACAGCGTCAGCCCGGACGGCGCGGAGTAGAGGAAGATCGGGAACAGGAAGATGACGATCTTCATCATCTTCTGCTGCTGGGCGGCCTGCTCGTTGGCGGGTGGGGGCGTGGTGAGTTTCTGTTGGAAGTAGAAGACGATCGCCATCAACAGCGGCAGGATGTTGATCGCCTGGAACTCGGGGTGGATGAAGTAGAGGTTAAGCTTGACCGGTGTCTCGGAGATGCGGATGAAGTTGTCTGCCTGGGAGAGGTCGGCGAGGAAGCGCCAGGAGCCGCCTGAGACCCACTGGAAGAAGCCCCAGAACGCCGGCTCGTGACGCAGCTCGATGGCGTAGTAGAGCATCGCATACAGCGCGATCCAGATCGGGGTCTGCAGGAACATCGGCAGGCAGCCCAGGACGTTGGCGGGGTTGACGCCCTTCTCCTTGTAGAGCTTCATCATCTCGGCGTTGATCTTCTGCTGGTCGTCCTTGTATTTCTTCTTGAGCTTCTCGATCTCGGGCTGCATGGCCTGCATCATCTTGCCCATCTTCATCATGTTGATCTGGGCACGCTTGGTGATCGGGTGGAGGATCAGGCGGACGATCAGGACCAGGAGGATGATGGATAGGCCCCAGTCGTGGACCCCGATGCCCAGGCCGCCGAGGATAAGGATCTGTCCTTCAAAGAGCTTGAGCAGCCAGAGCAGCCCGTGCGCCAGCCACTGGAACGTGCAGAAAGAGCACGCCCCGCCGAGGCTGTACACGATGGTCTGGTCCAGGTGCAGGGTGGAGTAGGGGGGGGTGTCGAAGAGTTCGGGTTTACGGGGCCCGGCGAAGATCCCCAGATCCAGGTCCAGTTGCCCGCCGGGCTTGAGCGCCAGCGTGTCGGTCGTAGCGGTGAGGACGACGACCTTCTGATCGTCCTTGGGTTCGACCACGCCTGGTACGGCCTGGATCGACTGGCCGATGTGGGGGAACATCTGTTCCAACGCGGGGATGTCGGGGGTGGCCGTGATCGAGTCGTCCAACGCGACATGGGTGACCACGGCGAAGTAGCGGTTCAACGACGCCAGCCAAGCCAGCTCGGCCTTGGGGTTTAACCCCCCGGGGCGCCAGATTCTGGGGTGGGTGGCGTTAACCAGCTTGGTCCGTGTCAGGTCGGCGCCCTTGGTATAGATCCGCTCGCGTTGAGTGTCGTACCACAGGGCGAAATACCCGGAGACGAACTGTCGGCGATCCCCGAGGTAACCCGAGTCGTTGACCAGATCGCCCTGAAGGTTCTGGTCCCAGCGCACTTCCAGCGGTTGGTCGGTGAGGTTGACCAGTTTCTGATCGAGTGAGAGGTCGTAGCTGCCGGCCTTGACGGTGTATCGGCGGATGATCTTGAGGACCGGCTGGTCATCGGCGTCGGCGAGGGTCGCGGTGTATTCGACCCAGGAGACCTTGTTATTGGTGACGGCGTCGCCGGCAATCCAGGCGTCGTTGGTTTTCAGAGGGATCGTGGTGCCGTTGACGGTGATGGACTTGGCGGCGTAGGCGTATTCGTAGGGGATCTGATTGGTGGGGTCCTTGGGGTCCGGCAGGGTCAGCCGGTCGTGGACGACGTAGTGGTCGGGCTTGCCGACGGTCATCAGGTAATCGGAGAGCGTGATTTTGTAGATGGCGGCCCCGTACCGAGTGAATTCGACGCGGAGCTTGAAAGATGACCTTGGATTGTCAAACCCGATCACAGCCGGCTGGGCTTGTTCAACCAGAACAGCGTGGAGGCCGGGGATCGCGGGCTGGCCCGAGGGGGCGGCTACGGCACGGTCAGTGGGGGGCGTGGTGTTGTCGGTCGCTGCGCCAACGGGGGAAGGTGTGTCTTGGGTGGGGGTTTGAGCGATGGGCTCGTCGGCCGATTCGGCGGTGGGTTCGTCAAGGTCAGACGCATCGGTAGCCGTGGCAGGGACGTCCTCCGCGACGACCGCGGTCTTGTCCTGCGGGGCGTTGGTTTTCTGGGCGTTTTGCCTGACGCCGAGGATGACGGCGATGCCGATGAGGATCGCCAGGATGGTGACCGCAAATTTCATGGAAAGAGACCTCGGACCGTTTCAGGGAAAGGCAGGCAGTATATGCCGGTGTGGGAGCGGGGGCGAGTGCCGCGGGTGAAGCGTCCGGGCGTGGCCGCTCGGGCTAAACGGCGTGTGGTTAAAGGTAAAATTGGGGAAAACTAGATCTTGCCGATCAGGAGGCTGACGTTGTGGCCGCCGAAGCCGAAGGAGTTGCTCATGGCCGCCTGGATGGGCGTTTCCCGCGCGGTGTTGGGGATGTAATCCAGGTCACACTCGTCGTCTGGGTTGTCCAGGTTGATGGTGGGGGGGAGCACGCCGGTCTGCAGCGCCTTGGCGGTGATGATGGCTTCGACACCGCCTGACGCGCCTAACAGGTGGCCTGTCATGCTCTTGGTCGAGCTGACGGCGAGGTTCTTGGCGTGGTCCTTGAAGAGGCGTTTGACGGCTCGGGTCTCGGCGATATCCCCCAGACCCGTGCTGGTCCCGTGGGCGTTGATGTAATCGACGTCTTCGAGGTTTTTCCCCGCGTCTTTCAGGGCGACTTCCATGGCATGCGCCGCGCCTCGGCCCTGCTCGTCCGGTGCGGTGATGTGCGAGGCGTCGGCGGTTTGACCAAAGCCCAGCACCTCGGCGTAGATCCTGGCATCACGGGCCTTGGCGTGTTCGTATTCCTCAAGGATGATGATCCCGGCCCCCTCGGCGAGGACGAAGCCGTCACGGTCTGCGTCGAAGGGTCGCGAGGCCTTGGTCGGGTCGTCGTTGCGTTTAGACAGGGCTTTCAGGGCGATGAAAGCGGAGACGCCCAAGGGTGTGACGGCGGCTTCGGACCCGCCGGTGACCATGATGTCGGATATGCCGTGGCGGATGCTGTGGGCCGCTTCACCGATGGCATGGGCGGCGGAGGCGCAGGCGGTGGCGATCGCGGAGTTTGGGCCTTTCAGCCCGTAGCGGATCGAGACGTTGCCGGCGGCGGCGTTGCACATGAGTTTGGGGATGGTGAACGGGCTGACCCGTTCGGGGCCCTTCTCGATGAGCTTCTTCGAGCCGGTCTCGAACTCCTCGATCCCGCCGATCCCGGTGCCGATGATCGATCCGCACCGCCAGGGGTCTTCCTTCTCAAAATCCAGCCCCGAGTCGTTGACGGCCTGGATGGTCGCGCTGAGGGCATAGGCGGTGAAGCGATCGACGCGCTTAAGTTCGCGTTTCTCGATGTTGGCCGGGGTCCAGTCGGTGGAAATCTGCCCGCCGATCTTGGTGGTGAACCTCTCGGTATCGAAGCGGGTGATCTGGCCGATCCCGCTGACGCCTTCGGTGAGGCTCTGCCAGACCTGGTCCACGGAATCCCCGAGGCTGGTGACCCAACCCATCCCGGTAATCACAACACGGCGGTCGCTCATAGCGTCAGTCTCATCGTCCGGTGCAACCGGGTTTGTGATCCCCGGTGAAGCCGGTACGTGCGTAACCCTACTGGTGCGTGCGTGGCATCCGCGTGGGGCTCTGCCGAGGGGTCGGGGTTATAGACCGAAAAGCCCGGCCTTACTTGGCGTTTTCCTTGATGAAATCGATCGCCTGGCCGACGGTGGTGATCTTCTCGGCGTCTTCGTCGGGGATCGAGGTCTCGAACTCGTCTTCAAACTCCATCACCAGCTCGACGGTGTCGAGGCTGTCGGCGTTGAGGTCGTTGACGAAGTTGGTCTCACGGTTGATCTCACCCTTGTCGACGCCCATCTGTTCAGCGACGATTGAGACGACCTTTTCCTGGATTTCCTGTTCTTCCATATTTAGTCTCCTAATGACCTGCCCGTGGGCGGCGGTGTTGAGGGCTCATAGCCTGGTTTCGGATGATGGACTATATCGTTACCCGGCGGGTGTGCCAAACCCGGTGGACGGGGTTTTGTAAACCCAGTCAGCACATGGTCATGCCGCCGTCCACAGCCAGGACCTGCCCGGTGACATACCCCGCGTCCTCGCTAGCCAGGAAGGCCACGGCGGCCGCAATCTCCGCGGGTTGGCCGAACCGGGACAGGGGGATCGCCTTCTGGGCGGCGTCCTTGACCGGCTGGGGGAGCACGTCGGTCATGTCGGTCTGGATAAAGCCCGGGGCGACGACGTTGGCGGTGATGTTCTTCGCGGCCATCTCTTTGCCCAGAGACTTGGTGAAGCCGGACAGGGCGGCCTTGGCGGCGGCGTAGTTAGCCTGGCCGGCGTTCCCGACCAGCCCCGAGACCGACCCGAGGTTGATGACCCGGCCCCACTTGCCCCGCATCATCGGTCGCAGCGCGGCCCGGCAGGCCACGAACACGCCTCTGAGGTTGGTCTGGATCACGTCGTCGAATTCCTCGTCGCTCATCCGAAGCAGCAGGTTGTCGCGTGTGATCCCGGCGTTATTGACCAGGATGTCCAGCCGGCCGTGTTCCTGGGCGACCGATTCGATCAGCTCGGTGATGGCGTCGGCGTCGGACATGTCGCAGGTCTTGACCGAGGCCAGACCGCCGGCGTCCTGTATCGATTTGACGGTGGCCTGAAGCTTCTCGGCGTTGCGGGCGACGCAGACGACGTGTCGGCCCTGTGCGGCCAGCGCGTGGGCGATCGCTTCGCCGATGCCTCGGCTGGCGCCGGTGACGACCGCGACTCTCTGTTCTGTTTTCTCAGCCATAGCTAACGATCCGTTGGGTATGTTTCTTGTTGTGGCCTGTCGGGTCAGGCGGGGGTAGCGCAGTTTTCGACTTTAGTCTTCCGATCAATCCGCCTCATCAGCCCAGACAGAACCTTGCCGGGGGCCAGCTCGATCAGCCGCATGTCAGGCCCCGGGGGGTTTTCCAGGACATACTGCATCGACTGGGACCACCGGACGGGTTGAGTAAGCTGATCGACCAGACGCTGCTTGATGGAAGCAATATCGGATTCGTGGGGTTCGGCGGTGACGTTGGACATCACCGGGACGGCCGGCGTGTTCCAATCGGCTTTATCCAAGGCCTCGGCAAGGCGGTCGGCGGCCGGCTGCATCAACGGCGAGTGGAACGCGCCGGCGACGGCGAGCTGGGTCGAGCGGATCCCCATCTTGTCGGCGACCGCCTCGGCCCGCTCGCAGGCCTTGAGCGACCCGCTGATCACGACCTGCCCGGGGCAATTGAAGTTCGCGGGGACAAGCACCTCGTCGCCCTGGTTCTCAAGATCGTCCAACGCCTCTTCACACAGAGCGACCGCCTGGGCTTCGTCCGCACCGACCAGCGCGACCATGCTCGACTCGGTCAGCTCGGCGGCGTCCTGCATCGCCCGGCCACGGAGCCTGACCAGCTCCAGGCCGGTCAGGAAGTCGAACGCACCGGCCAGGTGCAGGGCGGTAAACTCACCGAGACTGAGTCCCGCGGTGAGTTTCACTTCACCAAGTGTGTCCGAGGCCACGAGCGCTTTATGACAGGCAACCGAGGCGGTGTAGATGGCGACCTGGGCCATGTCGGTGCGGTTGAGCGTGTCCTCCGGGCCGTCGAAGCAGAGCTTGGATAGCTCCAAGCCAAGTGCTTCATCCGCTCGGGCGAAGACCTCGGCGGCGGCGGGGTGCTGCTCGTGCCAAGCCTTGGCCATGCCGACGTGCTGGGCACCTTGGCCGGGGCACAACAGGATCGTTGTATTCGTATTCTCGCTCATGGTCCCTGATCTTAATAGTTAGTGTCGGCCCGGATCGCAAACGGTCGGGTCACAACCGCCAGAGGCTGGCGCCCCAGGTCAGGCCGCCGCCCTGGGCGACGAAGATGACGTGGTCGCCTTCTTCCAGCCGGCCCTGCTCGGTCAACTCGTGCAGGCACAGGCCGATGCTGGCCGCCGAGGTGTTCCCGAAGCGGTCGATGTTGATGTAGATCTTGTCGTCGGGAAAGCCCATCTTCTTCCACGCGCTGGTGAGCATGCGGATGTTGGATTGGTGGGGGATGACCATCTTGATGTCGTCGTGGGTGAGGCCGGTCTGGTCGAGGGCTTCCCGGACGCACTCCTTCAGGGCGTTGACGGCGAACTTAAAGACCTCTCGGCCGTTCATCTGGAGGGTGTCGAACTTGCCGTTGAAACTGTCCCTGCCGGCTTCGGGGATGTCTTGCTCGTTGCGGGGGACGTAGAGGGCTTCGCCCATGCCGCCGTCGGAGTTGAGTTTTTGAAACAGGCACTGCTGGCGGGGGTTATCCGAGGCGCTGACGACCACGGCCCCGGCGGCGTCGCCGAAGAGCACGCAGGTCTTACGGTCTTCCCAGTTGACGATCGTGCTGAGACGGTCGGCCCCGATGACGGCGACGTTCTTGTATGCGCCGCTCTGGATGAAGTTGGCGGCGATCGAGAGCCCGGCGACCAGCCCGGTGCACGCCAGGTTCACGTCCATCGCGCCGCAGGGGACCGCACCGATCTTCTCGACGACCCGGCAGGCCGTGGCCGGGCAGATCATGTCGGGGGTCATGGTCGCGCAGATCAGCAGGTCCAGATCTGTCGGCTTCAGCCCGGCGTTCTGGATGGCCTGCGAGACTGCTTCAGCGGCCAGGTCGCTGGTGAGGGTGCCGTTGTCGCTTAGGTGGCGGGTAACGATCCCGGTACGCGGGCGGATCCATTCGTCTGAAGTGTCGACGATCTTGGACAGGTCATCATTGCTGACTTTGCGTGGCGGGACCGCCATACCCGTACCGGAAATCCGTATCCCGGCGGGTCGAGCAGCTGGGGCGGTCATGCCGTCACCTCGGCGACGGCCGGGTTGGACAACGCCTCGACGATCCCCTCGTTGACTTCGTGCTGGACGTAGTTGATCGCGGCCTTGACCGAGGCGGTGATGGTCCGGGCCTCGCTTGACCCGTGGCAGATCATGCAGACCCCGTTGGCACCCAGCAGGGGGGCCCCGCCGAATTCGTGGTAGTCGTGCTTGGCGTAGATCGTTTTGATAACGGGCTTGAACTGCTCGGCTAGCTTGGGATCGACCTCCATCACCTCGTGCATGATGGTCTGGAACAGCCCCGCGGCCAGGCCCTCGGCCAGCTTGATGACGACGTTCCCGGTGAAGCCCTCGGTGGCGACCACGTCGGCCTTATTGGCGAAGAGGTCGCGGCCCTCGACGTACCCGACGTAGTTCAGCGAGCTGTCGGCCTTCATCAGCTTGTGGGTTTCGCGGGTGAGGATGTTGCCCTTGCCCTCCTCGCCCCCGATGGACATCAGGGCGACGCGGGGGCTCTCCACGCCCAACACACGGTGCGCGTAGACCCCGGCCATGTGGGCGTATTGGTGCAGGTGGGTGGGGCGGGGCTCGGGATTGGCGCCGACGTCACAGAGGACGATCGGGCCGTAGAACGTGGGCAGCGGGACCGCGACACCCGGACGGTGGACGCCGGAGAGCCGACGCATCGCCATCTGGGCCGCGGCGACACACGCCCCGGTGTTCCCTGCGCTGATGACTACGTCGCAACGCTTGTCCCTGGCCTTCTTGCTGCCCAGTTCCGCCATCCGGACCAGTGAGCTGTCCGGTTTGCTGCGTAGGGCCTGCACCGGGGGTTCGGCCATGTCGACGATCTGCGTCGTCTCGATGACTTCAAACCGGGCATCGTCGCTCAAGCCGCGCTTTGACAACCCATCCCGGATCACCTGGCCATCGCCCACGAGGACAATCTGGTCGCCGCTTTCCAGCAGTTCGACCGCGTCCAGGGCGCCGGTAAGGATCGCGTCGGGGGCGTGATCGCCCCCCATGACGTCGATGGCGATGCGCACTAGGTTAGTCTTCCTTGGACAGGCTTAGTGACAGGCCGGGGCGGACGTAGCCGCACTCGTTGCACGCGGTGTGGGGAAGCCGGGCGCTGCCGCAGTTCGGGCAGCTTGCCACATGTACGGGCTTGTGGGCGTCGTGAGAACGGCGCTTACGGCCCTGGGTCCGGGTCTGGCGTTGAACAGGTAACATCGCTTGGCATCCTCGTTATGGGTTCTGCGTTGGGTCGGCCCATCATCCCGCTGGCCGCACCGGGGCTTGTCTGCTGGAATCCCGAATCGTGAAGATTAGTCACCCCACACGCCGCCGTCAACTTGGCCTGCCGGGCAGAGGGGCCATGAGATTAGCCTCAAGCACCTGTCCTGTAATGACTTGTCGGAATGTAACCGGGGCCCGGCAGTGGCAGGACCTCTTGGCCGAGGCCGGTATATCTCGCTGCCCCTCCCCAGATTATCAATCCGACCAAAATGGAGCCGACGGGGATCGAACCCACAACCTCTGCATTGCGAACGCAGCGCTCTCCCAATTGAGCTACGGCCCCATAGTCAAGGC
>JAJDCV010000342.1 GCA_029260675.1 Phycisphaeraceae bacterium | reverse complement strand
CGCAACGGCGGCATCCTGCACACGGTGCTAAGAAAGATGGCGGGGGGCTAAGGCTTAGTGCCCGCACCGCGTCGCGGTGAGGCTATAACTGAACGTATGTGCGATTGTACATTCCACTCTTTCCTAGCCGTGTGGCGTCGCCACGCGGGCAGCGATCTAGTGCTTACAATACCCGCATGGCCGTCTACCTTTTCACCCTCCACACATACGGCTCGTGGCTGCCTGATCGGGCAAGAGGTTACACCCGCCGCGGCAAAGGTGTGTTGCCTGCTGATCGTGAGATGGCGGGTTATTACCGGGAGGACATGCACGCTGGCATTTGTAGATTCGATCGTGCGGCCCAACGCCATATCATCGAAGCAGTAAACGAGCATGCTGGAATCAAGGGCTACCTGGTCTACGCAATCGCTACTGATCCGACCCATGCCCACACCCTTCTGGGTTGGCACGGATACAACCAGTGGGCGGGCGTCCGTCGGGGAATCAAGCATGCCATATCCCGCCGTTTAAATGAACGAGTAACCCGTCAGCAGTGGTTGTCTGGGGGTGGCAGCCGAAAGCGGGTTAGTGACAAGGCACATTTTACGTATCTGACGGATGTCTACCTGCCTTCGCACCATGGGTTGACGTGGTCACGTGAGGATAGTCATGATTGACTGCTCGTTGTCCGCATCGCGTCGTGATGCGGCTATGACAGCAGGGGAGAGACGATTACACAACAACACGTTATTAATAGCCACGAGGCGACGCCTCGCGTGTCTTGCTATTCTGTGCTCATGGGTTCCAAGCTCTGCCCCAAAATCATCCTCGAAGGTACGCGTCTGACGTGGAAGACGGAGATCGCGTTTGCGCTTAATGAGCACCCGCGTATCGTGGGGGCTCGCAAGTACCGGTATCACTCGCCGGTGATTTCGGGGGAGTGGTGCGGGTTTACGAATACGCCTTGGGGGCGGGGGCTGATCAACTTTAATCCGGATGAGGAAAGTAAGGCGATCGAGACGTATGAGACCTGGGCCCGGATGTTTGAGTTGCAGCGGTACTATTCGTGGATCGTCGACCGGTTCCATCTCTCGACCCGGGCGTTTCAGGAGAGGGAGCACGGGAAAGACTACGACTTCACCTGGCTGGAGGATCGGCTGGCGCCGCTTGGGTTCGTGCTGGTGTTCTGCAGCCGGTCGGAGGACTCGTTCAAGGCGGCGCGGAAGCGTCGGCTGAAGATCTCGGGCAACCCCGGGCAGTACGACGACCTGGGGCTGTTCGTCAAGGAGCAGAAACAGATGCGCCGTCTGGTCAGTGAGTCCCGGCTGCCCACGCTCGAGTTGGACGTCTCCGATGACGACGTTGCGGCTGCGGCAGATAAAATCGCGGACTGGCTGGAAGAAACAGGCGGGCTGTATGCGCCGGTCGGGGTGGTTGCGAATGATCTATGATACAAGTCAATTCGGTATCGCTCGGCGGACGGCGGTTGTGATCGCGGTGTTCCCGGTGGCGCTGACGGCGTTGATGGCGGTGCTGTTGACCACGGACGCGACGCGTGGGTTTGCGATCCGGATATCGCGTGAGAACAGCGTGATCGAGTTGGTGACAGCGGGTTTGATGCTGGCGGGTGGTGTATTGGGATTGGCGCTTGCATCACGGATGAAAGCACGGGGGCATCGGCGGTGGGCGTGGGGGTTCTTCCTGGTATTCTCGCTTGGGATGTTGCTGGTCGGCATGGAGGAGCTGGCGTGGGGGCAGAAGCTATTTGAGTATGGCACGCCGGCCCTTTTGGCGGATCTGAACCAGCAGCAGGAGATGACGCTGCACAACCTGCCGGGGATACACGGGCACTCGGAGGTGATGTGGTCGGCGTTTGGGATCGGGGGTCTGTTGGGCGTGTGTTTCAAGCGGTGGCGTGCGTTTGAGAAGATCGCGACGCCCACGGTGTTGATCCCCTGGTTCCTGATGATCCTGGCGGTGACTTTGCCGGCGGTGTGGATCGAGTTCGATTCGATCGAACGGCGGGTGGATCTGCTGATCAATCGGCTGGATGAATTTACCGAGATGCTGATCGCGATGTCGGGTTTTCTATTTCTGTGGCTGTGTGCGCGGCGGGTAGCGGGGGCGGACGGGGATAAAGACTTCTCGAACACCTAGTCTGCGGTCCCACCCCTCGGCGTGTAGTCTTACGGAGAGATTAGCGTGGTGGGGCGAGATCAGTGAGGGCAGTATGTTGTTCGACGTGTACATTGCCTTTCACGTCGATGATCTGGAAGGTGGCGGCGGGGGCCGGGGCATCCCAGTTAAGGGTGATCAGGCCGAAGTTTGGCAGGTGGTAGCGTGGGCCGACGCGGTGGCGGTTGGGCTCGTCTTTTTCCAGGCCCGACTTGTTCAGGCCGCTGGCGGTGATGTCGTAGAGCGGGTAGGGGGTGTCATCGTCGAGGCGCGACATCTCTGCGTGGTGGCGGTCGCCTGAGAGGAAGACGACGCCGTTGGCGTTCGTGGATCGGATCAGTTCGATCAGGCGCGTGCGTTCTGTGGGGAACATCGCCCAGGCCTCCCAGCCGTGGTCCTCAGCGACATACTGGATGCTCGTAACGATCAGCCGAAGGTCCGCGGGTTGTGTGAGTTGTTCTTTGAGCCAGCCCCACTGTGCTTCGCCGAGCATCGTTGCGGACGGGTCGGGGTTGGGCAGGTATCGGCCGGCGTAGCGCGAGCTGTCGCGCTTGGGTCGGCGGGTCAGTGGGCTTCGGTGGTAGCGGGTATCCAGGAGGATGACCTGCACGCGCATGCCTTGGGGCCCGAAGCTCTGCGCGTGGTAGACGCCTTCCCGTGCACGGCGGGGTGAATCTTTGGGGATGCCCCAGAAGTCAAGAAACACACGTTGTGAGGCGGCCTTGTTGGGGTGCTCAGCCCCGCCGTCGTTGATGCCGAAGTCGTGGTCGTCCCAGGTCGCCAGGATCGGGCAGGCCTTCTTGAGCCGGCGGAACCCGGGGTGTTTGCCAAGCTCGCGGTAGGCCCGGCGGAGTTGCTTTTCGTCGATGGTGTCGGCGTAGACGTTGTCGCCGGTGAAGATCATCAGGTCGGGCCTGGCCTTGACGATCGCGTTGAATGCGGGGACCGGCTTGCGCGGGTCGGAGCACGACCCGAAGGCGATGCGCTGTAGTGCGGGTTCTTGGGATGTCTGTGCGGTGGGTTGTGCACAAGCCGGTGACACGGCACACAACAGGGCGAGCACAAGCAACTGTCTGATGAATCGGGTGGTATCCATGCGGGTAGTTTACCCATAAAAAAAGCGGGCCGTTGCCGGTCCGCTTCACGGATCACAGATTACGTATTACAGATCACTACTAGGGAGCCCGTGCCCTTACGCAGGGCGGCTAAGTCGGTTTGGCTGCGGGTGCGGACTGGGTATCCGGCCAGGTCTCCTGGAGGATCAGCCCGATCACCGCGGGGACGAAGACCAGCAGGGGGACAACCAGTTGGCTGGCGGTCAGGCCGGACTTGATCGTGTCGTGCCAGGGCTCAAAGCTCAGGAGCAGCGCCAGCCCACCGAGCACGGCGATCGTCGCGCCGCTGACCGAGGTGAACAGCACCACAGATAGTTTGAAAAGGATAAACGCGAGCATCCCGCAGATCATCAGCCCGACCAGGGCACCGACCCAGTAGGCGTCGACAGGGACCTCGGTGGAAGTGGCTTTGTTGATCGCCGAGGCGATTCCCGCCCAGAGGTTGGCGCCGATGAACGCGCCTGTGATCCCGCCGAAGATCGCGACCGCGAATTTCATCAGGGGGAATGCCAGCGCGCCGAGCAGAAGCCCCATGCACCCGGCGACGACAAACGGCGCCTGGATCTGTTGGCCGATCCAATACCCCGCGAACAGCCCGATCAATAGCGCAATCGCGACGGTCGCGAATCGGTAGAACCGGTAACCGTTGAGCATGCACATCAACCCGACGATCAGGAACACCACCGCCCAGACCACGCTGAGCGCCTGGAGGTGCTCGACCAGGGCCTCGGGCTGGGCCAGGGTGTCCGGCCGAGAGAACATGGCCGTAACCGTATCGAACAGGTTCTGAAGCGGGGACTGACTGTCTTGTGCCAGAGTGGTCAGCATCGCACGACTCCTATCGTTAAATACAGCGGCACCTGTGGCGAACGGCCACGGGTCAGCGCCGCCCCCAAGGCGTCGGTTTATTTATCGGCTTTGCCCGCGAAAAACATCCACTGTAATACCAGCCCGACCAACGTTATCAGACCCAGGCAGGTCAGCACCGCCCGTGGCGTGGCGGGGAGCCAGCCCAGGTGCTCGGGCATAAGTTGGGCGAGCAGGGAGAACGAGCTGAACAGCATCAGCACCGATCCCGCCACCGCCGACTGGACCGAGGCCGCGAAGTAGGGCCCGACCAACCCGATCAGCAGGCCGATGGCCGCAGCGACCAGGCCCACCAGGATCGCGCCGCCCCGGGAGCCGGTGCTCGCCTCAGACCACCAGCCGCCCAGTGATTCCCGGTAGTACTCGGCCACGCCTCGAAGCGCGTCCAGGATCGCGACCCCGACTTTCTTGGCGACCTCTTTATCGACCGTGATCGCAGGCGCGTCGGCGGACTCGCCGTCCCCCTCGATTGCGGTGGCGACGCTTTCACGGACCTGCTCGGTGATGGCGTCGATCGGGATCTCGATCTTAAAATCGCCGTTTGTTTCTGTCTGCGTGGTGTCCCCGGTCAGGGCATCGACCGGCCCGGTTGGCTCGGCTGAATCAATCGGCATCCCCTGCCACAGCAGCACCGCACCACCCGCCGCGAGCCCGAAGATCACCGCGCCGCTGATGGCCATCCACACCCTGAACAGCAACGCCGCCAGCAGGGCACCCGCGATCGCCGCGCCGATGACCAGCGCCAGCATGATGCCGCCCTGATCAACCAGGGCTTCGCCCAGGACCACGCCGCCGATCCCGCCGAGGATAAGCCCGCTGAAGGTGCAGGCCGGGCGGGCCAGTTTCCTGCCCAGCAGCCAAAGCAATAGCCCCGCGCCCAGCGCCAATGTGGGCGCAAGCACACCCACCGACCCCAGCTTTTCGAGCATCTCTTGGAGTTGTTCTTGCCCCATCTTTAGTCACCCTGGGGTCATCCCGGCCGGCGGGGGTTTGAGTCCATCATCTGATGCGGTGGGCCGGCCTGACGCCCTGCCAACATCGTATCGCCAAAAACACCTCGCCGCCGCTACAATGCCTGCGACATGAAACCGACCACCCCCGGCAACCCCGACAAGCAACTGGCCCCCCTCCGGGCCCGGATCGACGAGCTGGATCAGCAGATCATCCAACTGCTCAACGAGCGGGCCAAGGTCGTGGTCGAGGTCGGGCAGATCAAGCAGACCGGGGACAACCCGATCTACGTCCCCGAGCGTGAACGGCAGGTGCTCGACCAGGTCCGGTCGTACAACCAGGGCCCGTTGCCCGACGCCTGCCTGGAAGCGATCTGGCGTGAGCTGATGTCCGGGAGTTTCGCGCTGGAGCGGCCGTTGCGGGTGGGTTATCTGGGCCCGCCGGGGTCGTTCAGCCACCTCGCCGCCCGAAGGAAGTTCGGCGCGTCGATCGATTACGACGACCTCGATGATATCGCCGCCGTGTTCGAGGCTATCCACCGCGGGCACATCGACCTGGGACTGGTCCCGATCGAAAACTCATCGGTCGGCGGGATCGGCGAAACCCTCGACTGCTTCCTGGGGTCCGAGGCCCGGGTCTGCGCCGAGGTGTTGATCAACATCCACCACAACCTTTTGGCCAACGACCCGTCGGACAAGATCACGAAGATCTACTCCAAGCCGGTCGCTTTGGGCCAGTGCAAGAAGTGGCTGGCGGCGCAGCTGATGCACACGGAAAAGATCCCGACCGCATCGACCTCCAAAGCCGCCGAGATCGCCTCGGGTGAGCCCGGGTCCGCCGCGATCGGATCGACCCTGGCCGGCGAGGTGTATGGCCTGAAGGTTCAGTTCGCCAACATCGAAGACAACCCCCAAAACACCACACGCTTCTTCGTCATCGGCAAGCATGCGCCCAAGCCCAGCGGCGACGACAAGACCAGCATCATGTTCACCACCGAACACAAGGCCGGCGCTTTGACCTCGGTATTGGATATCCTCCGTGACTACGGGCTGAATCTCACCCACATCGACAAACGCCCAAGCCAGCGCGCCAACTGGGAATACATCTTCTTCGTCGACGTGATCGGCCACATCAACGAAACGAAGGTCTCCGAAGCGATCGAAAAGTCCAAATCACACTGCCTGCAGATGACGGTGATGGGCTCGTACCCCCGGGCGGTTGAAGTGTTGTAGGGTCGGACAACCGGGGGTAAGTGGCGGAGCTACGGGCACGTCACTGAATTGTGGATATACCCGATTCATGTCCCACACCTGGCAGCCTTCTGTTTCATATACTTGAAGCATCTACTTAAGGAGGCCTCACATGATCAACCCCTTACTGTTCGGATACGCCGCGTCTACGACTGGCGGGGCGGCCGCCGCGGCGGGTGAAGCCGCACGCGCCAGGTCAACCGCCGGGAGCGCCAAGCGTGAAGTGACCAATCTGGAAGACCGGCTGGACCGGCTTAGCCTGGTGTGTATGGCCATGTGGTCGCTGATTCAGGACAAAACCAAACTCACCGAGGACGACCTGCTCGAAAGGGTCAAGATGATCGACCTGATGGACGGGGTCGAGGACGGCAAGGCCTCGCGGTCCATCCAGAAGTGCCACGCCTGCAACCGCGTGATGGCACAACGCCACCGCAAGTGCCTGTACTGCGGCGCGGAGAAACTCGCGCAGAGCGCGTTTGATACGATTTGATGCTGACTCACATCAGGTATAAAAAAACCCACGGATTGAATCCGTGGGCCTCGTGTGGCGGTGTGATTATTACGATCGATTCTTTTAAAACACGATGGCTTACCCGTCGGTCTTGTCCACATGCACATCCATCTGGGGGAAGGGGATGCCGATGCCGGCGTCGTCGAGGTGTTGCTTGACGGACCGGGTGGTCAGTTCCTTGATCCCCCAGTAGTCGCCAGCGTTGCACCAGACGCGGACAGTCCAGGTGACGGCCGAGTCGCCTAAGTCGCCCAGCACGATCGCGTGGGCCGGATCGGTGAGGATGCCCTCGACCGATTTTGCGGCGGCGTCCAGAACTTCGCGGGTCTTGTCGATGTCCGCGGAGTAGTCGACGCCCACGGCGACATCGACCCGGCGGGTGCCGTGGTGGCTGATGTTCTCGATCGTGGAGCCGTAGACCGAGCCGTTGGGGACGATGATTCGGCGGTTGTCGGGGGTGTCCATCGCGGTGGTAAACAGAGATATCTCGTAGACCTTGCCGGTGACCCCGCCTGCGTTGACAACATCACCGATCTTGAACGGGCGGAAGATCAGGAGCATGACGCCGGAGGCGAAGTGCCCCAGCGTCCCGGACAGGGCCATGCCCACAGCGAAGCCTGCGGCGGCAAGGATGGCGGCGAAGGCCGTGACCTCGATCCCCATCTTGCCCATCGCGACGATCACGCCGAGGATCAGCACCGTGTACTTGGCCATCTTGCCGAAGAAACGCCCCAGTGTCTCATCGATCTTGGCTCTGGCCAGAGATTTTCTTACACCACGATTAGCGACTCCGGCAAGCATGAAGGCGACGACCATGATGATCAGCGCCCACAGCAGCGGCATCCCGTAGTCCTGGACGAGTTGGGAAATCTTTTCAGGGGTCAGCCAGGCGGCCACGTCCTGGGGCGGAACTGGCAGCGGGACATCAACCGGGGCAGTATCAACCGGGGGGGCGGCGTCCTGTGCGAGTATCAGTGTGAGCATGCGTACGTCTCCGTGACAGATAAGGCCTCGTGGTATTTACGATTCACCGAAGTCGATGAAGCAGTTGATTAGGGTAACATGGAAGCAGGATGTTCGTGAACCCGAGGCTTAACCCGATCGGTGTGGTGCTTGCGACGGCCTTGGCCGTGGTGGGCGCGGTTGACTCGGTGTATGCGGGGGGTGTGGCCGAGGCGACGTTCCAGGCGAAGGACACGCCCAGGACGCTGGATGAGGACACCCCGCAGATGCGGACGGTACTCGCCGGCGTGTCCTGGGAGCCCGAAGCATTCGAGGTCCGGTGTACGGCGACGCCGGGGCTTGCGTATGACGCGCTGGTGCGTTTTGAATCGCCGCTTCCGTCGGGCGAGCGTTGGGTCGATGAGGTGGTGCTGGTCTGGTACGCGGCCCGGGGTGAGGACCGGGAGGCCATCGAAGCCCCGGCGGTGCTGATGATCCACACGCTTCAACCGCAGATGCTAATCGCCAACCAGCTCGCGCAGAACTTCGCCAAACGCGGGCTGCACACGTTTGTCCTGCAACTCCCGGGGTACGGCCACCGTTGGAAAGGGCCGGGGCATTTCCCGGGTGTGGCGGCGTTGGAGCACGGGCGGCAGGCCGTCGCGGATTGCCTGCGGGCGCGGGATGCGATCGGGGTGCTGCCGAACATCAAGCCGGGACCGATCGCGCTGCAGGGCACGAGCCTCGGCGGGTTTGTCGCCGCGACGGCCGGGGGGATCGACCGGGCGAGTAACCCGGGGAATAACCGGGGGCAAAACCGGGGGTTCGACCCGGTCGTGCTGCTGATCAGCGGCGGTGACTGCTACGGAGCGCTCATGAACGGCCAATTCGATGCGATGTTCCTGCGGCGGGCGCTCATCCGCAAGGGTTACTCCGGGCGGGCCCTGAAGAAACTGCTGGAGCCGGTCGAGCCGTTGCGCGTCGCCCATCGGCTTAACCCCAGCCGTACCTGGCTGATCTCGGCCCGCGACGACATGACCATCCCCCGGGCCAACAGCGATGCGCTGGCGCAGGCAATCGGCCTGGATGAAGAACACCGGATCTGGTTGGGCACCAACCACTACACCACGCTGCTGCTGTTGCCCGCCGTGGCGCAAACCATGGCGGACATCATCCTGGATGAAAGACCCGACCCGGTCACCGGACCGGCCACGCCACAGAACACCGAGGCTAAAGACTAGACCGACGAACCCGCCCCCATCCGGGTGCGCAGGTGGTCCAGGACGTTCATGAAGTTGATGTAGCTGTCGTAGGGGGATTCGTAGGGGTTGAAGTACCGGTGCACGTCGCCGTCGGAGAAGTACTTGGTACACATGTAGTAGAAATGATCGCTGGTGGTGAGCGTGCGCCAGTCCGCGAGCAGGGCGGGGTCGCCGGTGGCCTTGATCGGTTCTTCCATGCGGTAGAGCTCTTGCAGGGCGCTGGACTGCATCGCGTTGCCCATCCAGGCCGAGAGGTCGCGTTCGGTGTCGGCCCATGAGGTCATCTGTGGCACGTCGAATGACCCGACGGGCTCGTAGGCCTCGATGCTTTCGCTGGGCGTTTGAAACCCGATGCCGCGGTCAAGCACCTGCCCCGGCAAAGCGGTGAGGAAGTTGAAGATCCCGGTCTCCTGCCACTGGTGCTCGCCGAAGGTTTCGTAATCCAGGAACAGGTTGACCGTGTCCCCCTCTTCACAGGCTTTGGCGATCCAGTCGGCGTACTTCTCCGCGGTCAGAGGCCACTCGCCCCAATCATGGTTGCTAAACCGAAACGCCAAGTCGTCGGACATCCGGTAGTTCTTCAACATCAGCGGAAGCTGGGGGTGGTCCGGCGGGGTGTAGAGGTGATTTGGAGACCGCCCGTCCAGCGAGGCGTCCACGCCCTCGGCGAGGATGCCGGTGAACCGCTCCATCTGCGCGACGTGCGCCGCCAGGCCGTTGTTGTAGATCAACTCGGTGTTGCGGAACACGGCCGGGGTCTGGCCGAACAGGTCCTCGATCATGCGGGTGTGCATGTCCACCTGTTGATCGAACTCGCCGGTGCTGTAATGGAACGCGAGGCTGTGGTGGTAGGTCTCGGCGAGGAACTCGCAGCAGCCGGTGGCAACCAGCTCGCGGAACAGCTCCAGCACCTCGGGCGCGTGACGCTTGAGCTGCTCGAACAGGCAGCCGGTCATCGAGAACGCGACGCGGAAGTTACCCTCGTGCCGGTGCATCAGTTTCAGCAGCAGCTTTGTCGCGGGGAGGTAGCACTTGTTGGCGACCTTACGGACGATGTGGCTGTTGCGTGGGCTGTCGAAGTACTGTGCGTCGGCATCGAACACGCTATAGCGGCGCAGCCGACGGGGCTGGTGCATCTGGAAGTAGAAACAAACGGACGCCATGAAGTACGGCTCTCTCGGCGGTGAAAATCGTGCCTGACCGACCGGCGGTCGGTGTCGGGAGCAAGCCATTGTCTACGCCCCGGCCGGTTGTGCAACAATGCTCTGAAATCAGCCAGCCGGCAGGCCGCCCGTGTCCTAAATCCATACCACGCCTTGGTCCGCCCACACCCCTTCGGCTATACTCCCGCTCCTGTTGGCGTCCCCGGTTTCACCCGCGGGATCCGCCCGTGCCCCCGGTTCCACGGACCCCACCATGCCCCAATCGCCCACCGCCAGCGAGATCCGACAGCAATACATCGACTACTTCAAGGACCGCTGCGCCCACACCGTCGTGCCGTCGTCACCGGTCGTCCCCCACGACGACCCGACGCTGCTGTTCGCCAACGCGGGGATGAACCAGTTCAAGCCCTACTTCCTGGGCACCGAGCAGCCCCCGCACCCCCGGGCGGTCGATACCCAGAAGTGCATCCGGGCCGGCGGCAAGCACAACGACCTGGAAGACGTCGGCAAAGACACCTACCACCACACCTTCTTCGAGATGCTGGGCAACTGGTCGTTCGGCGACTACTTCAAAAAAGAAGCCATCGACTGGGCCTGGGACCTGCTGGTCAACGTCTGGAAGATCGACCCCAAGCGCCTGCACGCGACGTATTTCGAGGGCGACCCCGCCGAGGGCCTCGAACCCGACATCGAGGCACGCGACCTCTGGCTGAACCACCTCCCACCCAAGCAGGTCCACCCCGGGAACAAGAAAGACAACTTCTGGGAGATGGGCGACACCGGCCCATGCGGCCCCTGCTCCGAGGTCCACTACGACCGCACCGATAGCTTCTCTGGTGCTAAGCTCGTTAACGCCGATGCGCAGGACGACGTGATCGAGATCTGGAACCTCGTCTTCATCCAGTACAACCGCTCCCCCGGAAGTAAAGGCACCCCCGGTTCCCCCGGCAAACTCTCACCCTTACCCGCCCAACACGTCGACACCGGCATGGGCTTCGAACGCATCGTCCGTGTGTTGCAGGGCAAGCAGTCCAACTACGACACCGATGTCTTTACGCCGTTGTTTGATGCGATTCAGAAGGCCACGGGTGCGAAACGCTATGGTGGTGATGCCGGG
>JAJDCV010000341.1 GCA_029260675.1 Phycisphaeraceae bacterium | reverse complement strand
GGCGTCCGCAGCGCCCGATACAGCAACACCGACGGCCCGCGCGCCGAACGTGATGCGGCGAACAGCCTGGCGTTACTGAAGAACCTCGCCGACACACCAATTGAAAAACGCACCGCCCGTTTTGTCTGCGCGATGGCCTTGGTCGATGGCCGTAATCCCGGGGACGGGGGTGGGGCCGTGGGCGAACCGATCCCCGTCGTCCGCGGCACACTCGAAGGCCGCATCCTCACCACCGAAGAAACCGACGACCCCGCCCACCCCGAACGCGGCCGAGGGAGTAACGGCTTCGGCTACGATCCCATCTTTTTCGTCCCCGAGTTGAATAAGACCGTCGCCGAACTTACCCCTCGTGATAAATGTGATATCAGCCATCGTGGGAATGCAGTTATCAGCATCATTACGCCTATCTGCGAATTACTAAACAAAGAGATACAGAAACTCTATCACCGCGACAGAACTGTTGATTGGGAAGTCATAAAGGATTTCATGTCAGCGGCGATAGACGATCACACCACGGCCCGCCAACTCTTGAAGGACTACCCACGATTGCGGGACACAGACACGTCTTGTGGAGAAACCGCCCTTCATCACATGGTCTTCGGATCGGACGTTGAAGCGATCGAGTTTCTAGTGGGAGAAGGTTTTGAAATCGACCCCAGAAACGTGTTCGGCGATACGCCATTGATGGACGCGGCAAACATGGGCGAATTAGAAATAGCAGAAATTTTCCTGCGACTGGGCGCCGATCCAAACGCCAAGTCCGGTGCCCATGACTATCCGCTATTTCGCGCGATTCAGTCAGAGAATCCGCAGATGGTCAAGCTGCTCCTGGATCACGGAGCGTCAACAAGCAACAAGAATTGCTACGGTGAAAGTGTGATGGATGTAGTTCAAAAAGTTGAAACCAACCGTGAGAAAATCGAGCAACTTCTGCGCGAAGCAATGGACACAAACGCTAGGAACTAATCGCTGACAACGATAAGACCTTCACGTTCAAGCGACACCTCCCGGTAAATATTTGCCACCGCTTCGCCGGTAATTTTCTCGAAGTCTTCGCGTCTTGGGGTGATCAACAGGCCGAGCATGTCGACCAGGCCGGGGCTGACCAGGACATTTTGTGGGGCGGGGTCGTGGCCGAAGTTAGACGGGCGGTGGGATGCGCGTGGGAAGAGGACGACGCGGAGTTGGCCATCCACGTGCAGGGCCAACGCGTTGAGCATCGGCTCGGGGTCGGTGGGGAATTGGCTTGCCAGTTTTGCGATCGCATCCATGGCACGTGCAAGCACGGTCGAACGTTCTTCGCCCACGATCACGATGGCGGGGGGCTCGGGCTCGGCTGTGATGCCGACCGTCATACTGTCACGCTTGTCTGACCAGTCAACAAATCCCGGGGTATCCGCGATCAACTGCTCTTCAAACGGCGGCGCACCCAGCGGGCTGGCCTGCAGGTGCAGGTGGTCGGGTGCGGATGCGCCGCACTTCGGGCCGTTGTAGAACACGGTGTATTCACCGCTCAACCGTTCGGCCAATTCCAGCATCTTCGGCAGGCAGTCCGCGATCAACTGCGGCCGATGATCCAATGTCGGCACGGTGAAGTGCGGGTTGAAGATCGGCATCGGGTTACAGAGAAAGACGTACCCGTCCCCCGCATCCACGCCGCGCTGCTCGGCGGGGCGGTTCTTTTCACAAAGAAAGCACGGCCGAGCCGCGATCGATTTGGCATCGACTTTCGCGGTCGCGCTGACCACCCGGCCTGGGTTGAACTGCAACTTGCAACGCAGCCCGTCGAACGCGACCTCGCGCACCTCGGAATTAGTCAGGCAATCAACCCCCTTCACCATCATCGGCCACTCTTGGGCCTGCGCATCCCACAGCGCCTGCAACCTCTCCGCCAGATCACTTACTGCAGCCACAGGCCACCCCCGCGTTGAGCTTCTGCCTCGCCATCATCTCCAGCGTCCGCAGCCGATCCTTATAGTGATCGTGCCGGTTCTTCACATCCAGCGGCAGGTCGGCGTCAGAGTTTTCATCCCACCGCCGGCAGAGGTACAGCGCGTCGTAGATCCGCCCGATCTCGTAACGCCGGGACAGCGCCATCGCGATCCCGTAGTCTTCGCCGTAGCTGGTATTGGGTAGCGGGTTCTGGCGCATGATCTTCGTGCTGAACGCTCGCGGTGCGCCGATCCCGTTGACACGTAGCAGGTTGTTTCGGCCGTTGTCGCGGGTCCACTCCTTGTGGTCGATCAGCCCCGGCGGGATCTCTTCCAGATCGAAGTTCACCATCCGGTACGCACCCACCACCATCGCGTAGGGCTCCGCCTCCAGAGCGCCAACCATGTTTGAGACCGTCTTGTCGTCCAAGTAGATGTCGTCCGAGTCGAGTTGCACCGCCCACTTGCCGCAGTGCTTGCTTTGCAGGGCGTAGTTCCAGCACCCGCCTATCCCCAGGTCTTTCGTGTCGGGGACCAGGTGAACGAGGTTGGGATACTTCTTGCAGGCCTCATGAAGCAGATCGGTCGTGCCATCGGTCGAGTGGTTGTCGACGACGATGACATTGAAGTCGAAGTCGGCCGACTGTTCGCACGCGGATTTCACCGCGTCGGAGACGGTCTTGATCCGGTCGCGCACGGGGATGATGACGCTGGCGGTGGCCGGGAAATCCCCTTCGACCTCCGGCGTC
>JAJDCV010000340.1 GCA_029260675.1 Phycisphaeraceae bacterium | reverse complement strand
CTGGACGTGCTGGGCGAGGGGTTCGTGTTCCGCACGGAGCTGAGCGTGACCGACGCCCCGGCGCAAGGGGCCATGCCCGATCTGATGATCCGGGGCGACGGCGACCCGGCGCTGGGCGACCCGGTGCTCTTAAAAGAGGCGGGGTTGACCGCCGAGGATCTGCTGGACGGGTGGGTCAAGGCCGTGAAAGAAACCGGGGTCCGTTCGTTCGGCAAATTGATCGTCAACGACCGTGTATTCGATCGGCAGATGGTCCACCCCAGCTGGCCCGTGGGGCAGTTGCATAAGCACTACGCGGCGCAGGTCGCGGGTTTGAATTTTCATAATAATTGTTTGCATGTGTTGCCGGCCCCCGCCAGCCAGATCGGTGCCGGGCCGACGGTTACGTTCTATCCCCCGTCGCCGTTCATCCAGACGTACAACAGCGCGACGACCGGCGGCGCCAACGAGTTCTGGGTGGACCGCAAGCCCGGGACCAACGAGATGACGCTGCGTGGCCGGGTGAAGACCAAGTTCTACACGCCGGTGCGTGTCACGCTGAATGACCCGCCGATCTATCTTGCGCAGCTCCTGAAAGACCGTCTTAGCCAGGCGGGCATCACGGTGGACCATGTCACTCGCTTGGAGGCCGGGGAGCACGCGCCCGATGCCCGCCCGATCCACCGTGTTGAGACGCTGCTCCCGGCAATACTTCGGCGGACAAACCAGGACTCTCAGAACCTGTTCGCCGAGTCGCTGCTCAAGCGGATGGGTTTTGCGTTGACCGGTTCACCCGGTAGTTGGGAGAACGGCGCGGCGGCGCTCCGGCACGCGCTGTCCAACCGGCTGGGCACGCACGCGGCGGGCGCTACGATCGCCGACGGCAGCGGCCTTAGCCGAGACAACCAGGTGACGGCCCGGCTGTTTGCCGAACTCTTGCGGTCGATGCATCAGGACACCCAACGCGGGCAGGTTTTCCTCGGCAGCCTGTCTTACAGCGGCAAGACAAGCGACAAATCAAAGGTCGGCAACGGGACACTCGACGGCCGGTTCAGGAAACTCCCCGTCGGGCACTGGGTTTATGGCAAGAGCGGGTATATCCGTGGCGTGTCTACCCTGTCCGGCTACCTGGTCATCACCGACCCCGGTGCAACAACGGACCCCGACGAACCCGTGAAAGCCAAACGAACCATCGCGTTCAGCTTCCTGTTCAACGGCTTCGGCCCGCCGTTATCCAACCGCAGCCTCAAGAGCGTGCAGGACCTGATGGTCGAATCGATCGATCAGCAGGTCGCGGGTTGGTAGGTGTGGAGCGATAAGAAAAACGGACTAAAGATTGATCCACAGATATACAGGATAGCCAGGATTCATAGGAAAAGACCTGGCCGCGGGTGTTTTACCAATGCCCGTCGAGGATCTGTTGGATGGCGTGGGCGACGCCGTGGTCGTGATTGGGTTTGGTGACGTAGGCGGCGTGCTGTTTGGCGGCGTCGGCGGCGTTTTCCATGGCGATGGCGCAGCCGGCGGCCTGGAGCATGGCGACGTCGTTGATCTCGTCACCGATGACGGCGACCTGGTCTGTGTCGATGCCCATCTGCCCAGCGACCCACGACAGGCCGTGCCACTTATCGACGCCGGGGGCGAAGACTTCGAGGATGTGTACGGCATCCTCGGGGTCGGGCGACTGCACGGCCGCGAAGGCGTGTGCCTCGGCCCGGCCGGCGAAGCTTTCGTTGACCTTGGCCAGGAGGCGCGGCGCCTGCGAACCCGGCGCGACCATGCCGATGCGCAGCGTGTGCTGCAGGTCGTCGGGGGCAACGTCGCGCTGCTCGTGGAGGATGGCGCCGGTGAAATCGAACCACCACTGGCTGTTGGGCGTGAGCTGGCCGTGGCCGGTGATCAGGTACTCGTGGCCGATACGGTTGGGTTCGCGGTAGGCGAGCACGGCCTGGGGCTCATCCTTGAGCAGATCGATCAGCTCGGCGGCGACGGCCGGATCGAAGGCGGTGTGGTGACGGGTCTTGCCTGATACGACGTCGGTGATGGCGGCGCCGGTGACGAACACGCCGACACCGAGGTTGGGTACGTCATCGAGGATGTACTTGGCTTCGCGCCAACCCCGGCCGGTGCAGGGCACCACGGTAAGCCCGGCGGCCTGGGCGTCGGCGATAGCGCTGAGGTTTTCTTTGCTGACCCTGCCCTCGGGGCACAGCAGCGTGCCGTCGAGGTCGATCGCGAGCAGGCGGTAATTCATAGAGCAGATGATATCAGGGCCCGGTGTAGCGGTCAGCGTATGAACGACTGACTGCCAATATCACACGCGCTTATACGCCCCCCCGTATTGACCGTTGCGTAATCATCAAGCAGTCATACGTCCTTTGAACCGCCCTTGATGAGTCCCGGAACAAGACTTAACGACGATCTCTTACGATCAATATTTAACTTAAATGTCTTCATGCGCCTGCGAGATCAAAATGGAATCGGTACAGTATTATATTTAGCCTAAATTTAATTTTTGAGCGAGAGGGGTTCCTGCGGACTCGTGTGGGGGTTTTGCCGGAGTGGTGCATACAGAGGTTGGCTGAAACGCTGATGCGCGGTGTGTGAGCCCAACGTACTTTCGCTTATAGCAGCGGGGAGAAGAGAGATGCGGCGCCCTCGACGTATTGTTTGATCACGGGGCGTTTGCGCCAGGCGCTCAGGACGACGGGGTCGCACTGGCTTAGGTAGCGTTGCTGAGCGAAGCGCAGGTGTTGGGTGACCTGTGGGCCGTAGAGCAGGACGTTGACTTCGAAGTTGAGGTAGAAGGATCGGATGTCGAGGTTGGCGGACCCAAGAAGGGAGAAGGCGTCGTCGACGGTGATGGTCTTGGCGTGGAGCATGCCGCCGTTGTAGGTGTGGATGTTGACGCCGGCCTCGAGGAGTGTCTGGTAGTAGTACCGTCCGGCGGCGGCGACGATGGGGTGGTCGGATTTTTTGGGCACGACCAGGTCGACCTGTGCGCCGCGGTCGGCGGCCATCGCCAGGGCCAGGAGGGTCGGCTCGTCGGGGACCAGGTACGGGGTGGTCATGATGATGTGGCGCTGGGCGGCGGCGAGCGCGGCGATCAGGACGCGGCGGAAGCTCTCGCCCTCGTGGTTGGGGCCGGTCGGGACGAGTTGTGCGGCGATCTCACCGGTCGGCTCGATCAGCGGGAAGAGTGTCTCGTTGTCGTGGAGTGTCTGGTCGGTCTCGAAGGCCCAGTCTTCACAGAACAGCTGCTGGAACTGGGCGACGACCGGGCCGGTGAATCGGCCGCTCAGGTCGACCCACTTGCCGGCGTGCTTGTGGCCGTAGTCTTCGCTGACGGCGTTGTGGCTGCCGGCGTAGGCGGTGTGGCCGTCGATGACGGCGACCTTGCGGTGGTTGCGCAGGTCGATCCGGGCGAGTTTGCGCCGCCAGGGCGAGGCCGGGAGCATGTCGTGGACCTCGACGCCCTGAGCTAACAACTCGCGGTAGAGGTTGCTGCGGAACAGGGCGCGCGACCCGGCGGCGTCGGCGAGGAGCCGGCACGCGACGCCGCGTTGACGAGCGCGGATCAGCGCGTCGCCGATGCGTTGGCCGATCGTGTCGGGCCTGTAGATGTAATAGAGCAGGTGTGCGTGGTGCAGTGCGGCGTCGATATCGGCGGTGAGACGGTCGCAGAGCGTGTCGGCGTCGGAGATCAGCTCGGCGTCGTTACCGGCGACGATCGGGTTGCCGCTGATGCGCTCGGCCTGGAGGATCATGTTGCGCTGCTGGGGGTCGATCTCGGGGCGGACGGCGTGGCGTGCGAGGCTGTCGGGGCTCTGTCTGGCGCGGGCCTGGGCCACGGCCAACCGGTGCGACCGCGCCCTGCGTCGGCCCAGGTAGTTCACGCCCAGCAGCAGATACACAGCCAACCCCAATTCCGGGAGGAACATGACCAGCACCAGCCACGCCAACGCGGTGCTGGGCGCGAATCGGCGGCGCAGGATCACCAGGATCATCACGATACGGATGGACCACTGGGCAAGTGCATACAGGACAAGCCAGTTCCAGATCATGTGGTCGACCCCAATCTCATTGAACGGGTACAGGGTATGACCGATCGGGCGGAGGGCCAAACAAGCCGGGCGGTCATTACAAAACCAGACGTGATACGACTCCCCGCATGGGGGTGGCGGTCAAACCAAGAGACGCCGAGGCCGTGGGCCTTTGCGCAGTACGGCCGGGGAGAGGCACGGGGGCTTTGGGCGCTGCCGGCCCCAAGGGGTTCATCTCGCCGGTGACTGAAACGCGGCACTTGACATATAGTACGTTTCGTAATATTCTATATCTACTATGATGGACCCCCCGCCCGCGATCGGCGCCCTGAAGCTGGCCCTGCTGGGGTTGCTGTGCCAGCAGCCGCGGTCAGGCTACGACCTGATGAAGGTGTTCAGCGACACGGCCATGGGCGGGTTCAGCAGCAGCCCGGGCGCGATCTACCCGGCGTTGAAGTGGCTGGAAAAAAACGGGTACACACGGGGCAAGGTCCAGAACCGTACCCAGCTCAGGCCGAAGCAGGTTTACAAGCTGACCGCGGCGGGGGTCGAATCGCTTAAGCAACAATTAAGAAGGCCGGTCACCCGGGATGATGTGATGCGGCACGCCGACATCGTCCTGTTGCGGTTCGTGTTTGCGGGTGACGTTCTGGGGCGGGACGAGGCGGTACGCATCCTTGAGGAATTCGCCGGGGAGATCGAGTCTTACCTGCCCGATCTCAAGGCGCAGTTGTCAGAACTGCCGCCTTCTGCCGGGCCGTATGGTGCACAGGCGCTGCAACACGGGATCGACGGGTACCGGGCCGACGCCCGCTGGGCCCGGAAGACCGCCAAAGGCCTCAAGCAGCAAGCCACAAAACGGAAAACCAAACGCCTATCCGGCGTTACACACTGACGCATCAGTATGCAAGAGGAGGTTTCAAGTTATGAAACGTTCAATGATTTCGATGGGACTGTATGCGATCGTAACCGTTGCCTGTCTGGGCGCTTCGCCGGTATGTGCCGGCGACGAGCCGAGCCCCGCGCTGGCGTCCGCCCTTGGGCAAGAGGTTTTCCTGGGCGGTAGCCGTGCGCCAGGGACACGGTATTACGACATGGAAACCTCGTTGACCCACTTCGCCGCCGATGGAACCCGGGGCGACAAGGATACCTACCGCATAAAGCTCCTATGCGAACCCTTGGGGGATTTCGCCGACGAGGGCGCCCGATACACCTGCAAACAGTTCGTCTACATCAAACCCAACGGCGATGAGGTCAGCATCCCGGCCCTTGAAGGGTGGACGTACACCTTCAAGATGACCGAAACAGGCATCGACGAAAAAGGCCAGGTTTTCGGCATCGACCACACCAAGTTCCAGGGCCTGACCGACAGCAATGGGGCCGCGCTTCAGTCTGACAAGTCGTACATCATCTACAACACCTTCATCGACTTCCACGGCTTCTGCGACCTGTTCGCCGCACCGGCCCGCGATGGGAAAGGCGTCCAACACCTCACCCGCCTCGGCCAGAGCGTCGTGCTCGACGCGTCGCATTCCACCCCGCCGGTCAACCTCGGCGTCCATATCAAGGAGGGTTCCTACTTCAAAAACGGACAGATCACGCTCGCACTCAAGGGCCTTAGCCTGGTCGATGACGCGCCCTGTGCCATCGTGGAGTTCGACTCCGGCGATTCCTCCTTCATGATGCTCATGGAGCCGATGCCCGGCATGGTCGTCAAGACCCTAGGCGGTTCGCATTACTTCGGGGATATCTATATCGATCTCGCCACGTTCTGGCCCCGGAAAGTGGTCATGCGAGAGCTGGTTATCTGCGAGACCAACGTCCCGATGCCCGGCGGCGCGGCACCCACGAAAATCGCCGCCACCATCGAGCGGCAGTCCGTGATTAAATCGGTGACGCGGGAGGCCTACGAGAGCGACTAAGACACACACGGGGCCAGGCGGGTAGTTGCGGGGGCCTGGCCCCGGTCTTGATAGGGATCGCTTGCTACATAGAGGCGCAGAGCCCACGGCACAGCGACACCGCGAAGTGGTCGCAGGTGATGGAGAGGTTGACGTTGGACGCCAGAAGTTTCTGGGCCTGCTCGGTCGCGTCGATGGTAGCCAGCCAGGGCGAGAGCGCGGCTTCGCCTGATTCGGGGTCGTCGGGGGCGCACCGCTGGGCCAGTTCGACCAGCCGGCAACGGGCGCGGGTGGCGACCAGCGACCACATCAGGTCGGCGCCCTGCTTGTTGGCGGCCTCTTTTGAGGCGTTGGCGTGGGCCTTGACAAAGTCATTGGCGAAGCTGTCGATGAAGCTGAACACCTGCTGGCCTAAGTCGGCGGTGGGCTTGCCCTGCGCGGCGCGATCCAGCGCGGGGAGGACGACATCGGTCCAGGCGAGCAGCCCGTATCGGGTGATCAGCTGCGCCCGACCGAGGCTACCGGCGGCGAACTCTACGAGGACGCGGCGTTGCTCGTCGGTCAGATCCCGGGCATGTTGATCGCACCAGTCTTTGACGGCCTGATCCGGGAGTGGTGAGAACGCGATGCGCATGCATCGGCTGCGTATCGTCGGCAACAAGCGGTCTTCGTTGCCGGTTACCAGGATCAGTGTCGTCCCGGCCGGGGGCTCTTCGAGGGTTTTCAATAGCGCGTTCTGCCCGGAGGGGTTGAGTAGCTCGGCCTCGTCAACGATGAAGACTTTCCCCCCGTCGAGTTTCGCGGCGAGGTTGGCCGGCTCGATCAATGCGCTGCGGAGCACCTCGACAGGGATGCGCGTGAGTTTGCGGTTGCGCGTCTGGGCGTCGTCGCTGTAGCGTGCTAACTCTTTGCGTATGACGTGCAGGTCGGGGTGGGCGGTGGTCAGCCCGAGGGTGTCGTCGTCCTGGGGGGCGTCCTTGTCGGGTGGGGTGAGCTTGGCGAGCAGCCTGCAGGACGGGCAGGTGTCGCAGGCGGTCACTCGGCCGGCGAGGTCGGTCTCTCGGTTGTGGCAGAGCAAGACACGGGCGTACGCCAGCGCGGTGGTGAACTTCCCGACCCCGACCGGACCGTGGAAGATGTAGGCGTGGTGCTGTCGGCCGGTGGAGAGTTGAAGGTTCAACAAGTTCACCGCATGGGATTGTCCAAGGACCCGATCCATGGGGGTATGTTAACAGGACGCATGGGAGCGGGTTTTACCCGGAAAATGGGCGGGGGCACGCTCGGCAACATCCCGCGTCTATGATACAATCCGGTCTTCTATTCACCCGTTAGGTGAGGTGCCCATGTCCACCAGCAGCGGCCCGTTTGCCCGTCCCAGCAGTGCGCCCAACCCCGGTCTGGGTCGTCTGGTCTCGGCTATGATGATCGTCTTCGTGCTTGGGCTTCTGGTGATTGGGGTGATCTATCTGACGGGTGATCCGGTGGCGGGTGGTGACGCGGCGGGAAACGATTCGTCCGCAGTTGCGCCGACGACTCAACCGGATCCGACCGATGCATCAGAGACCCAGCCGGCACAGGGCGAGCCCTACTTGGCAGCTAACGGTGACAGCCCGCTGCCCAAGCACGGCGAGGGGATTGCTGCACCCATCAAACCGGACCGGCTGATCACGGAAGAAGACTACAACGCCCCGCCGCCCCAGGCTTCGACTTTGCCGGCACCGGACGGGCCCGTGGCGTGGACCGAGGCACACAAGTACCTGGGACAGACGATCACCGTCAAAGGCACGGTCGTCGACACGAACAACATCGGGCAGCTCTGCTTCCTGAACTACGACCCCGATTGGGAGGGCAAGTTCTACATCGCCATGTTCAAAGAGGCCTTTGAGTTGCTCCCGGACCCGCCGGAAGAGCATTATCTCAACCGCACCCTGCTTGTCACCGGGAAGGTGACGTTGCACCGGGATCGGCCGCAGATCGAAGTCCATGACGTCTCGCAGATCGAAGTCGTAGAAGAGTAGCCCGCCACCCGGATGGCTTGGGCGTTTGTATGCAACGTGAATCGCCCAAAGGCCAAACCCCCAACCCCAGCCAGATTGAGACCCATCAATGACGCCCGGAAGTTCAGCCACCGTTCCTGGGAGTCAACCAGGAAGCCCTGACCAACCCCTCCGTGTAGCCATCATCGGCGCAGGCCCCGCCGGATTTTACGCCGCGGATCACCTGCTCAAGCAGAACGACCTGAATATCGAGGTCGATCTGTTCGACCGCCTGCCCACGCCGTTTGGCCTGGTGCGGCACGGTGTGGCGCCCGACCACGCCAAAATTAAAAACGTGACCAAGGTCTTCGACCGCACGGCTGACAACCCCAGGTTCCGCTTCTTCGGCAACGTCACCTGCGGCCAGCACGTGGCCCCGGCCGATTTCCGCAACTATTACCACCAGATCGTCTATACCGTCGGCGCCCAGACCGACCGGGCGCTGGGCATCCACGGCGAAGACCTGAAAGGCTCTCACTCGGCGACCGAGTTCGTCGCCTGGTACAACGGGCACCCTGATTACCGCGACCTGAAGTTCGACCTGTCCCAACCCACCGTCGCCATCGTGGGCATGGGCAACGTTGCCGTCGACGTTGCCCGCATCCTCTGCCGGACCGTTGACGAGCTCAAAGAGACCGACATCGCCGACTACGCGCTGGAGGCGCTGGCCAAGAGCAAGGTCAAGCACGTGGTCATGCTCGGACGGCGTGGGCCGGCCCAGGCGGCGTTCAGCCTGCCGGAGCTGAAGGAACTGGGCAAGATGGACGACGCCCAACTCCGCATCCTGCCCCAAGAAGCTGCGCTTGATGAGTTGGCGAAACAACAACTGGCCGAGAATCCCGACACCACGACACAGAAGAAGGTAGATCTGATACAGGAAGTGGCCGCCGCACCGGACGCGGGCAAGTCGCGCGAACTGACGATCCGTTTCCTCGTCTCGCCGACGAATATCACGGAAAACGACGGCCGGGTCGCGGGCATCGACATCGTCCACAACGAGCTTTACGCGACCGACAACGGCACACTGCGCCCGCGTGCCACCGAGCAGACCGAGCACTTCGGCTGTGGCCTGGTCTTCCGCAGCGTTGGGTACCTGGGCGTGCCGCTGGAGGGCGTGCCCTTCCACGCCAAGTGGGGCGTGATCCTAAACGAAAAGGGCCGGGTCACCGATGAGAACTCGCAACAGCCTGTCGTTGGCGAGTACTGCGCCGGGTGGATCAAGCGTGGGCCGTCGGGGCTGATCGGCACCAACAAGGGCTGCGCGATCGAGACGGTCCAGTGCATGCTCGAAGACCTCAAGGCCGGCAACGTGCTTAAACCCGGGCACCCCACCGCCGACGCAGCCGAACAGTTCATCAGCCAACGCCAGCCCGCATTTTTCACCTACGACCACTGGCGTTCGCTCGACGAGCACGAGCTGAACCTCGGCAAGCAGACCGGCCGACCGCGCGTGAAACTCACCACGGTCGACTCGATGCTCGAAGCGCTGGGCAAGTAACGCGCCCTTTTTAAAATCCACACGTCTACCCTACCCCCGCTATGCCGGAGGGGTTAGGGAAAAGTGGTAGTACGCACCCCACCTATATTTCGCGTGTGTATGTCGCATCATCGCCCATCAATCCCCCCCCCAACGGTTGAGACGGAACATGATCTAAATGAAGCCTCTCTTATGATCAATATTTAACTTAAATATACTCTTGTGCATGCGGGATCAACTTGGAATCGGTATAAACTGATCGACGCCATGACCGTAACCAACCCCTACAACGCTACGCTGATCGAGCGCGAAGACATCCACGCGGCTCTGGCCATCTTTAAAATCAGGCTGGACTCAGACGATGCACTGGACTTCGAGCCCGGGCAGTTCACGACGCTGGGCCTGATCGACCCCGACGCTCCACCGCCGAACCCCAACTCACCGGCAACAAAAAGACGCAGGGGGCCCAAGCTTATCCGCAGGGCTTACACGATCGTAAGTTCCCCGAAGACCAAGACGCATCTTGAGTTCTATATCGTCCACGGCGACGAGGGAACATTCACCCCCCTGCTCTGGCAACTCAAGCCGGGCGACCCGCTGTTCATGGACCCCAAGATCAAAGGCAACTTCACACTCGCAGGCATCCCCGACGGAAAAGACCTGATCATGGTCGGGACCGGCACAGGGTTGGCCCCCTTCTGGTCCATGCTCAACACCTACCGGCACACGGGATGCTGGCGCAAGCTGGTCCTGCTGGACGGCTGCCGATATGTCAAGGATCTGGGCTACTACGAACAACTCACGAAAATTGCTGAGGAAGACGATTCAATCATCTACCTCCCCACCGTCACCCGGGAGCCCGATGATGCGCCCTGGGCCGGCCTGCGCGGCCGGGTCCACGGGATCCTCGAACCTGAAAAATTCAATGAACTCACCGGCATCTCGCTCGACCCCCGGCGGTGCCATGTTCTGCTGTGCGGCAGCCCGCAGATGATCGATCAGGCCAGCGAAAACCTCGGCAAGCTCGGGTTCGTCACCAGGGACCGCGACCACCCCGACGGGAACATCCACTTCGAGCGGTACTGGTAGAGGCGGAAGAAAAAACCGCGAAGGCGCGAAGAGTGCGAAGTCGATCCGGAGTGTTGCCCACAGATTTTCACCGATTCGGGGGGGGCTGACCATCTCTTAATCTGTGTAATCTGTGGGCCCTCTCTTCTTCGTAATCTTCGCGCCGATGCGGTGCTATCATCTCGTCATGAAACTGATATCCATCAACGTGGGCAAACCCGTCCTGACCGAGGCGGGGGGCAAGACGTACGAGACCGCGATCTGCAAACGGCCGGTGGCTGGCGCGGTGATGATGCGTCCCGAGGGTCTGGACGGGGACGCGGTGGGGAACCCTAAGAATCACGGCGGGCCGGACCAGGCGGTGTACGCCTGTGCAGGGGAACACTACGACCACTGGCGTCGGGAGCTTGGGCGCGAGGATCTGACACACGGATACCTCGGCGAGAACCTGACGGCTGCGGGTTGGCTCGATGAATCGGTCTGCATCGGCGACACGTACCGGGTGGGCGGTGCCGTGGTTCAGGTCACCGGGCCCAGGGCGCCGTGCGGCAGACTGGAAAGGCACATCGACATGCGGGGGTTCTCCAAGCAATACGCCCAGAGTCAGCGTTTTGGGTTTTACCTGCGTGTGCTTGAGCCGGGTGAGGTCCAGGCGGGCGATGGGGTGTCGCTGATCGGCAAGAGCCCGGCGGGACTTGGGGTGATCGAGTTAGCTGAGTTGTTGTTGTACCGCACGAAAGACGCCGAGGCGATGCGGCGTGCGCTTGAGGTTGAAGGGTTGGGTGTGCGCATCCGATCGGCGTTCGAGGAACGGATCGCTAAAGCTGCGGGTAAACCGCCAGGGAATGAAGGTGCCTGAATGATCGGGAGGCTGACTAATCAATCGCCTCGCCGGGATCGGGTTCGTCCCGGGGTTGGTACCACAGCCCGATGGGCCGAAGTTCCGGGACGATCTGCGGGCCACGGTATCCGCCGAAGCTGAGGTAGATAATCCTGATTGAATGCGCGATCGGGTTCCCGTTCTCTTCATCCAGTACTTCCAATTCGGGGTCGAACTCGTTGTAGAAGGTCTCGTAAACCCCCATCACGCCGTGGGGCCGAAGGTCGTCGAGGTCCGGGTAGTTGTCGCCGTCGAAACGTTCGTCGTCACCGATGAAGTAGACGTCGTTGACGAGGATGTCTCCCAATTCCTTGCGGTCGCCGCGGTGCAGTTGTTCGATCCATGAGCCGTAGGACCAGTCGCCATCGATCACGGTGTGCTGGTGGTGCACAGCCCCCGCGAAGCGCTGGTACAGCGGTACGCTGGAGGTGTGTTCGGTCGCCAGGTCGATGCGCCACCAGGCCGGGGAGCGCAGGTGCCTTGCCTCGACCATGTCCGCGGCGGACTGTGGTTCGTACTCGGGGGTGTCGGATCGTGTCGCGATATCCAGCACCGCCTCGGTGACAAGGTCGGTCGTCTCGCTGACATGGACCCGGCCGGAACGCTCGGCGATGTCCAGGTCGCTTGCGTTGCCGGCGAAGAACGCCTGATCGAGCAGCCCGGCGCCGCCGAACTCGACCGGCCCCCTGCTGTATTCCGCGCCGGGGCCGGGGGCGTATTGCGTCTGCCGCCAGGCCTCGTACCGGTCGGTCACGCTGGACCGCTGCAGCCGGGTCATCGCCTGCCCGAAGAAGAACAGCAGCGCCAGCACCACCAGCACCAGCGGGAGGACGAGTACGGTTTCCATCATCGCCGTGCCAAGGCAACGGGCGGAATTCACCGCAGAGGACGCGGAGGGCGCAGAGTCTATACGGCTGTTTGAACCTGCCTCAATTGCCATTATTCTCCTCCGCGTTCTCTGCGTCCTCTGGGTAAATATTTCTCATTACCGTGATTCTCAATGATTCAGCATCACGGGGGCAAGCGTCTGGACGCTGCGCAAATACTCGGCCATCTCAACGACCTCGATGGGGTCCAGGTTCGGGTTGTCCTGCGCGACAGTCACAGCCGCGTCGGCCTGCTCGACCCAGTCATCGAACTCGCTTACAGGCTCGAGCTGGGCCTGCCAGGTCTGGGTCCATAAGTCCCAGGAATGGTTATTGAAGACACGGGCCTGGGCGATGGCGTTGTTGTAGGGGTACGCCCGGTCGCCGTTGAAACGTGTCGGCCAGAAGTCCGGCCGGCTGGGTTTGCGTGCCACGCCCAGGAACGTCAGGAATTGTCGGCGCGTGCTGTAATCATTGGGCGAGACCTGTTCGTGGATGAGGTCGATCGGCGCGGGTGCGTCCGGGCTGCTGCGATCGAAACCAAACCAGGGGTTGTACACGTCGATATCCGGACCGGCGTTGACACCGACGAGCATGACGTCGATCTCCCAGTGGACTTCCTGTGCAGCGTATGTCGGGTTGCCGTCGGCGTCGGTGCCGGTGCGTTTGGGGGGCAGGCCGATGGAAGGGTCGCCGCCGAGGGTCGCGTCGTCGGGGTTGGTTTCGTAGACGGCGGAGAGCCGCCAGATGTGGTCCTGAATCCTGCGCCACGTGGGCGTGCCTTTGACCGACCGAGGGTCAAGCGTAATCGGCGGCCCGTCACGCGGATCGGACCAGCCGCCGCGGTAGATCACGAAGGGAGAGTTGCGCCGGCCGCGGCCTTCGATGGTGTTCCAGGTCAGTCCCCGCCGACCGGGGTGGCCGGGGTCGTTAGCGAGCCGGCTCTTGATCTCACCGACGACGAACGCGGTCTCGCGGATGTCCACCCGATCAAAGCCGTAGGCGTAGTCGCTGTTGCGGTCGCTGGAGCGCTCGTCGTCGTGGTCGATGTCGATCTCCCAATCGGGCTTCCCTTGTGGCTGGAGAGTTCGATCACCACGAGAATCGATACCCTCCCAAAGGTAGTTGGCTTTGACACTATAGAGGTCCCATAGATGCTTTCTCAGCCGGCTGAACTGCCGGTAGGGAAGCATCTGCAGGAGCATCGACTCGGGGCCGAAGACGTAATACTCCTCCGGGTCGCGTTGGACAGCGGATGGCCCAACAAGTGGGGGGACGTTGATCCCGCGCATCTGTCCGGGGAACGCGACCTGCCCGTCAGTCAGTCGCCAGCCAAACAGCGCGTCCCAGGGCCCGCGCTGCGTGACTTCGTTGTCGATCTGTCCGAAACCTTTCGAGGTGGAGTCGGCGATCAGGTCCTGATCACTGCCGGGGAGCAGCCCCTTTTTGATCGGGCGCTCGAAGTCGTCGAAGACGCCGCGCTGCCAGGGGATGCTGGGTGCGGCAGGCAGGAGCAGGCCGGCGTTGTCGGGGTCGTCGTTGCCGAGGTTGGCCTGTGCCGAGCGCGTCGCGGCGGACAGCGCCGTGTCGCTAAGTGTCTGCATGACCGCCCGGCTGTGTGCGTCCATGGAGCGCATCGCCTGGTGTATCTTGCCCATATCGCCGGAGGGTGCCCTGTACCAGGTCATCTCGGGGATCAGGTCGGGCTGGTTGCGGAAGAGTTCATCGAGTTCGCGGAGGTAGCGTTGCTCGGAAGTGACGGTCTGCAGATCTTCCCCGCCGCCGCCCATCATCTCACGCAACATCGAATCGAACCAAGCGTCGATGACGCCTTCGCGGAGCTGCGCGGAAACGGCCCGACCTATGGCGTCGGCGTCGCCTAATTCTTCCTCGGTCGCGTCGGTGATCGACATATCCACCGCTAGAGGCAAACCATCAAGCAGGCTGACGGCGGCGATCAGCTTGGCGGTTTCGACGTTGTTTATCGCGACCGTGTTCATCGAGCGGGCGACCTGCGAGGCCCCGCCGATCGCGACCGCGTCGGCGGTGTGCTGGGTGACGACCCGGCCCTGGACGCTCCTGCCGGTGTTGAGGACGTAGAAGAGCAGCGACGCGATCAGGACGATCGCGATCAACGCGATCACCATCACAACCCCCCGGCAGCGCGGCGTGACCGCTTTGGGATTTGGTCTAGCCCTGCCCATCGTTGCCTCCGGTTGATTGTTTTAGCCCGGCGCTAACTTGTTGGCGCAGTTCATTAAGCTCGTCGGTGATTCGCAGCTTCGCGGCGGTGTTGAGGATCCCGCGGGCGCTGGCCCACTGCTCGTTGTCGATGTAGCCGCGTGCCTGGGCGATCAGGTGGTTGAACTCGGTGTCATCGAGTCGTTTGTTGATCTGCTCGGTGTCCAGGATGTCGCGGGCCTGGCGGTAAGCCTGCTTGGCCTGAGCGAACCGGCCCTGCTCGGCGAAGCCGTCCCCGCGTGCGAGTAACTCGAGGTAGCGCGCGTGTTGGTCGTGACGCCGAAGCGCCTCGTCCACCGCGGCGCTGTCAGGCGCGAGGTTCTTGGCCTTGGTGAGTTCGGCCCCGGCCTGGTCGATCCGCCATAAGGCCAGCAACTTCTCGGCGCGTGCCAACGCGGCCCCGGCCAACACACGGCGCAGGTCGGCCTCCAGCTCGGTGTCGGGGCCGTGCTCCAGTGCGCCGCGGTAGTGACCCGCCGCCTGTAACAAATCGCCCGACGCCTCGGCCCGCCGACCGGCTTCGACCTGCGAACGCTTCTCGATCGTGACGTTCATCCGCGCCAGCCAGCCGCGGGCCTCGGAGTTGCCCGGGTCGTAACCCAACGCGGCGGTAAACGCTTGGCGCGCACCGGTACTGTCCCCAGATTCCGCCATGCCGCGCCCCCGCTGGACC
>JAJDCV010000339.1 GCA_029260675.1 Phycisphaeraceae bacterium | reverse complement strand
CGCCGAGGAGGCGTTGAAGAAGATAGATGACTTCACGCCCACCATCGCCATGCTGGACCTGAATCTGCCGGGGATCGGCGGCCTGGAGCTTGCCGCGGCCATACGGGAGCGATCGCCAAAGACACGCATGGTCATACTGACCGGCTACGGCGACTTAGACACTGCCCGCCAGGCGATGAGGCTGGACGTCGTGGATTTTCTGATCAAACCCTGCCCGCTGGGCGAACTTGAATCCGCTGTCAGCCGCGCTTACCAGAAAGCCGCCGAGGCATCGGGCGGCACCGTACAGGCCATACTGACACCCGAGCTCGAAAACCAGTCACCTACAACCAAGGCGCGGACAATCGATGATACCGAGCGACGCATGATCGCTGATGCCCTACAACGTCACCACGGCAACCGCTCGGCTGTAGCGCAAGAGCTGGGGATCAGCGTCCGTACCCTCTATTACAGGCTGGCTCGCTACGACACGGAAGACCACATCCTTCAGCAGCGGCAAAGCAACCCACAATAGTTGTCCGACCCACCCTCTCCGAGGTCAGGACGGCCGGCTTATGAGACCAAAGCAGAGACGGAATAAGGGTGTCAGGATTAACAGGGGTGGCATGCCGTAATCCACAACTGACGCGGGCCACTTCCGGGGGTGGGCCATCTTGTCGGGCATTCCCCGTTTTGCCCGCGAATCACGCGGCTCTTCGGTAGTGGTGACTCAGCAGTCCGCCCATTATACGCTGCCGGGTGATTTGACCGGTCGGACGAGGCGGGCTTCGGCCGATCAAGGCGGGCGATACGTTGACCAAGCCCTTATAGGACCGTGGGTGATTGTGGTATTGCGCGTAGGTTGCAGTGATGAAGTTCGGCTGTCGGCAACTGAAGCAGAACAGGTGGTTCAGATGGCCTGTTCCATCTGGTTTTGACCCATAGCAACCCCACAGAATGTAATTCCAGCCAGAAAAAGTTCTAATGGCGTCCTGATGTCTCCGCTTTTTTTGACTGGTTCTCGAACGCCAGTTTGTTGTTGCACTTACGAGTTCCAACGCTGACCCATCTTGTAGGGTCACTGGGATTCAACAGGGGCCAACTGTTGATTGTGTCAATGTTTACCTTGGTTCCAACCGTCCCACTGTCTTACGACACATCAACCTCCGGGCTGGCACCCCGACGCGAGACTTGGAATTGCGGGTTGGTCCAATACCCGCGGTTACGTTCCCCCCCAAGCATAAGTGCGGCTGTCTAAATTCTCCCACAAAGACTGGTTCAAGATTAAGTGAGGGATCAAATCGGCGTTTGGGGAGCCTCAAGGTGGTGTGCATAGCAATTAAGGGCGCAGTTTAGGGCGCGAATGAATCCTAGATTCCAAGGCATAGCTGGACGTTACTCGTCATTTCCATATTGGAGAAAACTAATAAACACACCTTTCGAGTGATGAAGGCCTGATGAACCGAGATCTGATAAGTACCCACCTTCAGTACGCCAGGCGAGAGTAAATGAGAAATCTCGGGTTGTATTCCTTCCGCCGGAAGTTGATTGACACGTCCTAGGGGTGGGCTTATCGTCCTATACCCCGCGATCGGGCAGAATCCGTCCGGTTCGAGTTCTTTCATGAAAATACGCTATCAGAAGTTACCGCAAACCAACGGCCAGCCTTGGCCTTTGCCGGCGGCGGCGTTGCGGCAGGTGCTGCGTGAGGGCTACGGCTGGTCGAAGTTCCGGGCCGACGCGATGGCGGGGGTGGTGGTTGGGGTGATCGCGCTGCCGTTATCGATGGCGCTGGCGATCGCCTGCGGTATCCCGCCGCAGTACGGTCTGTACACGGCGATCGTCGCGGGGGTGGTCGCTGCACTGACCGGCGGCGCTAAGACGAGCATCACGGGCCCGACCGCGGCGTTCGTGGTGGTGCTGATTCCGGTGGTCAGCGAGTACGGCGTGGCGGGGCTGGGGCTGGCGACGGCGATGGCGGGGGTGATCTTCATCGCGATGGGCGTGGCGCGGATGGGCCGGCTGATCCAGTTCATCCCCTACCCGGTGACGACCGGCTTCACCGCCGGGATCGCGGTCGTGATTGCCACACTGCAGATCAAGGATTTCCTTGGGATCACCGTCGATCAGATGCCCCATGAATACATCCCGAGGCTTGCGGCGCTTTGGCGTGCGTTGCCGACAACACATTGGCCGGACCTGCTGATCGGGGCGATGACGCTCGCGATGCTGATCGGCTGGTCGAGGTTCACCAAGAAGATACCGGCCCCGCTGGTAGCGCTGACGGCGGCGGGGGTGCTGGCCTGGGGGCTGGGCTTTTGGGTCGATGGTTTCGAGGTGGCGACGATCGCCAGCCGGTTCTCTTACACGGCGGCGGACGGGAGCGTGTTGCCTGGCATCCCGCAGCTTCCCCCGATGCTCCGATGGCCCTGGGACCTGCCCGGTGCGGATGGGCAACCGCTGCACATGTCCCTGACGCTGGTCCGCGACCTGCTGGGGCCGGCGTTTACCATCGCGATACTGGGTGCGATCGAGTCGCTGCTCTGTGCCGTGGTCGCCGACGGCATGGTCGGGACCAAACACGACTCGGACTCGGAATTGATCGGCCAGGGTCTTGGCAACCTGATCGCGCCGTTCTTCGGCGGGTTTGCGGCGACGGGTGCGATCGCGCGGACGGCGGCGAACATCCGTAGTGGCGGTCGGACCCCGATCGCCGCGGTGATCCACTCGCTGTTCGTGCTCGCGGCGGTGCTGGCGTTGGCGCCGGCGCTGGGATACCTGCCGTTGTCGGCGTTGTCGGCGCTGCTGCTGGTGGTCGCGTGGAATATGTGTGAAGCCAAGCACTTCATACGGATGCTGCGGGTGGCCCCGCGTTCGGACGTGGTGGTGCTGTTAGCCTGCTTCGGGCTGACGGTGCTCATGGACATGGTGATCGCGGTCGCGGCGGGAGTGATCCTGGCGGCCCTCCTGTTCATGCAACGCATGGCGGCGCTATCAAGCACGAAACTGGTCGAGGGCCACCACCCGCGTATGCTCGCGCCGCTGCCGGACGGGGTGGTTTTGTACGAGGTGGCGGGCCCGCTCTTTTTCGGAGCCGCGGAGAAGGCGGCCGGGGTGTTGTCGTTAGTCGCGGACCGGGTCTCGATCGTGATCCTTGACCTGGCGGGTGTTCCGGTGATCGACGCGACCGGGATGGTGGCGCTAGAGTCAGCGATCACCAGGCTCCAGTCGAACGGTGTGATGGTCATATTGGCCGATTGCAAGCCTCAGCCGATGGAAGCCATGCGTAAGGCAGGCATCCGCGACGAGCCGGGCAAGCTGGCGCTGTGCAAGACTCTCGGTGAGGCCGAGATGTTAGCGAGGTTGATTCATCCTGGCCACGAAGAGCCAGCCGAGTCCGCCCCGGCTTAATTACGAATGCAAACGCACGGTGTGTTCACCGGGCATCCTGTCTGAGCTAATGAGTTCTGAGCGTTTATGTCTCGACTCAATGATGCGTCATTCCATCAGCCCGTTCTGGTCGGTCGGGGTGACCGCGTCGAAGCTGCACAGGGCTGTCTCGCGTTCGCCCTTGTCATTGATTCGCAAGTTGCCTCGGGTGTCGAACGACAACAGCAGGTGGCTGCCGGTTAGGGTCAGGGCCTCGAAGCCAGCCCGCTTCAGCCGGCCTGCCATCTCATCGACGAGCAAGCAATAGGTATCCTCACTGACCAACCCGTAGTCCAGGGCCGTGAGCGCATCAAACGCCAACGCCACATCGTGGTTGCCGCTTTTGTCACGGCGTAGGTTTCCTTCGCTGTCCAAGATGAATAGGAACTGGTGGTCATTCAGGAGTGATTCGTCGCACCCCGCCTCGACGAGCTGCCTACGGCTGCCGGCGATCGTCTGGTTCATTTCCTGTGCGGTTACCAGCCGGCGAGTCAGGGCGCGGTCGGCGTCGATGAAGACCCACCGCCTCCGTGGCTGAATCAGCCACAGCGGGTCGATCCCGCGCCACTGACCCCATAGGGTGTAGTAATCGTGATGTTCATTGAGGATCGGCTCGGGTTTATCGCCGGGTGTCATCAGCGCAGTGTGGCTGAGATACCGGCTGGAGTCACGCAGGTGCCTGGCACGGCTAGTCTCGTGGGCTGTGCGGTAGACGGCGCGGGGGTGGACGGTCTGGACGCCGAGGTTTCGCAGCTTTTCGGCGATGGCGATCTCCTCGAAGGGGCTGTTGTAGCCGTACTCCCGTGTGCGCTTGCCGTGCCCGTAGAACGGATCGGTGTTGGGCCGTTGTCCTACCCGTGAGAGGCGATAGACGATGTGGATGTCGTCACGTGAGCGTGTGCGGTAAACCTCGCCCCCCAGCGAGAGCCTGACCCTTGGCGTACGGCGCCAGCGGTCCGGCTGGAAGTAGTCCAGCAGATCGGGGTTGTCTCCGACGACCCAAACCATCCCACCATTGGGGGAGTGCCCGAAGACATAATCGACGCCCATAATCCGTGTGTGCTGGGCATCGGTGATGTCGTGGCGGGGCGAGGCCCGTCCGGCCAGGGCCTTGAAATAATGCTCACGCTGCCGGTCGCGGTAGGTCTGCTGACAGGCGGCGGTGCGCTGCATCAATTCGTAGTCCACCATCGCATAGAGCAGCTTGTCGTGTCGCCTGGTGAGTTGGCCTGTGTGTGGATCGATCCGCAAGATGAAGTGGGCAGGCTTGTTGTCGAGCACGCGGAAACCTTTGGCCTTAAGCTCCCCGACCACGCGGCCTGTGAGTTCGCTGAGTTGCGATTCTGTGATCAGCCCCATCGTCCGGGCCATCACCGCATCGATGCCGTTGATCCAGCCGTACAGCACGAGGTAGTCCCGCTTGATGTCCAGTTCGACCGCCAACGGGTGCCGGGATTGGTCCTGCTCCAACGAGTAACTGTGGGAACTGAACCGTCCGTTGGTCCGGCCGAGTCGCCAGAGCTCGAACTGTTCCGGCGGGGCGTAGATACCAAGCGGTTTTTGCGTCCTTACAGTCAGGTCAGACGCACCGTAACCGCCTCGGCGAAGCTCCATAACCAGCCCGAACTCCTCCCAGGGGCTGTTGAACCTCACCCCCGCGAGATCGATCTCGCTGAGGTCGTCCGGGAAGTCGGGTTCGATCACCAGGGGTACTTCCTGACCGACCCGTGAGAACTTGGCGACGATCATGCATCGGTCGCTGGCGCCTCTTGGTTGCACCCGGTAGACGGTCCCCGTTGACGCGGTCAACCGCTCGCCGTGCTCGATGTAGTAACGGTCGGCGAACCATTGGCTGGGCTTGAGGTGCTCGGCCAACGGCAGGCCGTACTCCGTCAGCCACAGATCCCCGCCCTCCTCGGTGCGGACATGTGTATATGGCACACCGAAAACATCGAGTGTTTTAGATGTTACTTGCTTGGTTATTTCCATCACGGGTTCCTGTCTAACACGGACTGGTCCCCCCTTATCGTGGCGTGGCGGGCATCTCTCTTACGTCCATACCGCGATAGTGCTCTTAGGCGTTCGGCGTGCCACCCCGGTCTCCTCCGCAACCCGGGCCACCGCGCCGGCGACCAGGCGTGTCACCCGTTGGTCAAAGATGCTTGGGATCACGTAGTCTGGGGATAATTCGTCCGTGCCGACCACCGACGCTATCGCCTCGGCGGCGGCGAGCTTCATCGGCTCACTGATCTGACGGGCACGCGACGACAACGCTCCCCGGAAGATACCGGGGAACGCCAGCACGTTGTTAATTTGATTGGGGTAGTCACTACGGCCTGTGCCGATCACCGCCGCGATGCCTTGGACCTTTTCCGGCGCGATCTCGGGGTCCGGGTTGCTCATCGCAAAAACGATCGGTTGGTCGTTCATGGCCCGCACGTCATCCACTGACAGGACGTTCGGCTGTGAGACACCCACGAACACGTCGGCACTGGTGATTACGTCCGAGAGTTGGCCCTGTTCGTTGTCCGGGTTGGTGTGCTCGGCGAGCCAGACCTTGGTTGCGTTGTCCCCGAACGACCGGCCGAGGTGGATCGCGCCTTTCGAATCGCACACCACCGCCCGGGTCACCCCGTACGACAGCAGGATCTTGGTGCACGCGACACCCGCCGCACCCGCGCCGGATATCACCACCTTGATGTTCTCTGGCCGTTTATTGACGATTTTCAGCGCGTTGATCGTCGCCGCCAGCACGACCACCGCCGTCCCGTGCTGGTCGTCGTGAAACACCGGGATGTCAAGCTCTTGCTTGAGCGCGTCCTCGATCTGGAAACACCGGGGCGCGGAGATATCTTCAAGGTTGATCCCCCCGAAAGTCGGCGCGATCATCTTGCAGAACTGGATGATGTCCTCAACCCGTTTGGATCCTACACACAACGGGAACGCATCGACGCCACCAAACTGCTTAAACAGGACAGCCTTGCCCTCCATCACGGGCATGGCCGCTTCGGGGCCTATGTCGCCCAGCCCAAGCACCGCGGTGCCGTCGGACACGATCGCGATGCAGTTCTTGCGGATGGTCAGGTTGAATGAAAGTTGCGTATCCTCAGCGATCGCCGAGCATACCCGCGCTACCCCCGGCGTGTACGCCATCGACAGGTCCGCCCGTGTCTTGAGTTTGACCTTTGACCTGACTTCGAGTTTCCCTCCCAGGTGCATCAGAAACGTGTCGTCCGACACGCTACGCACCGTCACGCCATCCAGAGCTTGCAGGGCCTGGACCACCTCTTGCGCGTGATCGGTCGAGGCGCACTCGATGCTGAAGTCTCGCAGGCTCCTGCCATCGCGGATGTGCACCAAGTCGACCGACCCGATCGCCCCACCATGCTCGGCGATCGCTGCAGTGATCGTTGCCAACCTCCCCGTCTCGTGCGGGTATTCCAACCGGACCGTGGTCGTGTATTGAACACTGGGTGTGATAGGCGGACTCATAACATCTCCTACATACTGGGTTGCTCCGCCCATTCGACTGAGTCTACTGTACCGCGAATCGACCGGATCGGTAACCTCTCCCACCCTAGCCAAGCCGGTGGTGACAATCTGACCCCGCCCCTATTTCAGAAGATAGCCGCACGATTCCACGGGTCCGTGGCAGGGCCCAAGATCAGCTGACCTCCTCGATGGTCCTGTGGACGACTGCGAGCAGGCGTTGCTCCGTTTTCAGGGCTGTGTCGATCGGTGGCGGGCACTGGATCGATCCATCGGGCTCTTCGATCGCGATCACGTCGGCGTTGTACCGGCCTCGGAACCCACACTCACGCAACGTCTTGCCCACCGCATCGATCGGAACGAAAAGACGCTGGATCTTCACATCTTCGGCGGGCATCGTCAGCAGCAACTGCTCGACACGCATGTCGGTCTGTAGCGCCTTAAGCCCGGCGTGCTCACGCGCTACCGTTCGGCCGACCCGTTCCATGGCCGATCGCAGGGTCGAGGCGACCTGACCCCGCGATAACATCCCCAGCCAGGCGCGGTCACGTCCACGACATACGACCGGTAAAACATCGTGTTCAGTTTGATCGAACACATCCAGCGCAGCGTAAAGGGCCTCATCCGGGTAGAGCGTTACCAAGTTTGTTGTCATCGCATCCTCGGCAACAAGGAACTGCGGCCCTCCCTACGGCTCAGCAAGCGACTACACCACCACCGATTCTCTCATAACAACTGGACCAAAGAACCCGAGGGGGTCAGACCTGCCCTCTCTAATTCATGGCCCCTGATCGTAGAATCCCGGGGATAACCTGTCGTTAATCCCAGCCACAATCCGGTGGGCCACTACACTGCTTGCAAGCAGGCGTGGCGGGTCGCCTCGGCGACCGGGTGTGGCGTTGAACTATCCATCCTCAATTCCCGCGGGTATCACTGTTGCCGTCTGGCTCAGCGATCGGAGAGCGGCGCGATTTTAATGCGTTAATCCGCTGTTCCGGCGATTCCGCGAACACAAGGTTCTTAGGCAGGATGCAACCGCGTCTGCCCGGCACGCAGTCGGTCTTGAGTCGTTGGCAAGAGTCCGTCTTTTCGTCAAGATGGGGACAGGACCAGGAGCTCATGGTTGCGGTCTTTCTTGGCCATTGCTTGGGCGGACGTCGCGGGGGCGGGTCGCTTCGAGCTTGGCGGTCTGCCGCTGCAGCACTTCGATCTGCGATCCGGACAGTTCCTGTTGGATGCGATTAAATAGCTCGCGCTCTTCCCAACGGATGTGTTCGTTTAAGCGCTGGCCGACCTCGGCGAGCGTGTCGGGGTCGGGGTCGATGGACTTACGCAGCTCTCGCATGCGTTCGGCGTCTTGCGTGAGTTGGCGGTGCTGCGAGAACAACGCGTCGCGATCGGCGTCGGTCAAAACCCCGCCCAGCAGGCGTTCTTCATCCCGGAAGTGCGGGGCAATCTTATGATCGAAGGCATCGACAAAGTCGGCAACGGCCTTGCGCCTGGTCACGTCGTCTGCCTGACCCGCCTTAATCAGATGCTGGGCTTGTACCAGGCCGGTGTAATGGTCCCGGCTGAAGGGGGCCAACGCCTCATGACGGGATAGGGGGGCGTGTTGGTATGCGGGCATAGGTCCACTCCATTCAGGCACGGTTCAGTTTCGACCGATCGACAAGGCGTCGCACAGGGGCTTGGATCGTGAAGGCTGATCCAGCAGACCTTGGATGGTGGTGGAGTTGAAGCTGGCCTCGATCATGGCCATGGCATCATCGATCTTCTTGTGCATCGGGCACAGGTGCTTGCCGTGGGACTTCAGGCCAAGCGGGCAGGTCACGATGCGCTCCACGGGATCGATGGCGTTGATGACTTCGAGTACCGAGAGCTTGGCGGGGTCTCGTTCGAGGGTAAAGCCGCCCCGGCTGCCGCGCTGGGCCGAGAGGATGTCCGCCTTGGTAAGCGACTGCAAGACCTTGACCAGGTAGCCCGGCGCGGCGTGGGTGCCCTCGGCGATCTCGCGGACCTTCTGCGGCTGCCCGGGCCTTTGCGCCATCCAGACTACCGCCCGTAGCGCGTATTCACTGGCGTCTGACAGAAGCTTCATGGGCGATTCCCTTTAGTGAGCATTGACAGCAGTGTAGCGGCCTGCTATTAATACGTCAAGTATGCATCAAAGCGTTAAAGCGTTAATATGGCCGGCCGGCTTCGCAATGCCCCATACACCTTACGCCTCAATGCTCGATCGCCTTTGGCCTGCACACATGGTTAATACAGCCCCACCCTTGAAAGGAAGAAACCATGACCACCCTCAACGCACAAACCTCCGTCGGCGATCTGGTCAAAGACCGACCGGCCCGCGCCCGGATCTTCGAGCAGTTCAAGATCGACTACTGCTGCGGCGGCAAGCTGCCCCTGGCCGAGGCCTGCGCCAAGCGTGGCCTGGACCCCGACGCGATCCTGAATCAAATCCAGCAGGCCGATGAGCAAGCCCAGGAACGCGACACCGCACTCGTCGATGCCGATGCTTTGGGACTGGCAGAATTGGCCGACCACATCGAGCAGACTCACCACGCGTACCTGCGTGAAGAATTGCCCCGCCTGGACCAGATGACGGACCGGGTGCATCGGGTGCATGGCGAGCATGAGCCACGCCTGGCGGAGGTGCGCCGTACGTTCGTGGCGCTTCACACGGAAATGACCAGCCACATGACCAAGGAAGAGAGCATCCTCTTTCCGATGATCCGTCAGCTCGCATCGGCCACGAGCGCTCCCGCTTTCCATTGCGGCTCCATCGCCAACCCCATCCAGCAGATGGAGGCCGAGCACGATCACGCCGGCGACGCCTTGAAGATCATGAGCGAGGCGACGGACGGATATCAGCCGCCCCAGTGGGCGTGCAACACCTACCGCGCGATGCTCGATGGCCTGGAAACACTCGAGAATGATATGCACCAGCACGTCCACAAGGAGAACAACGTGCTGTTCCCCAAGGCCATCCAGCTTGAAGCAGAACTGGCTGCGAAGGGGCGTGCGTGATGCCGGTGCCAATGGGCAGCAAAGGGCAGGCCGACTTTGACCAGCCGATCGAACTAATGAAGGACTGCCACCGCCGTATCGAGAACTTCTTGGGGGTGCTGCAAAGAGTGGTTGAGCAGTACGCCGACCGTGAGTTGGATCAACAGGCCCGGGACGCGCTGACCACCTCCCTGAACTACTTCCGCCAAGCGGCGCCGAGGCACACCGAAGATGAAGAGCAGTCACTCTTCCCGAGGATGAGGGAGGACGACAGCCCGCGCGTGCGTGAAGCGATGGCGGCGCTTGATCGGCTGGAGGGCGATCATCGAAAGATGGAGGTGGCGCACGCGCGGGTCGATGAGATAGGCCAACGCTGGCTGGCCGATGGACGATTGGACACCCTTACCCACGCCGAAGTCCGGGCGTTGCTTAGTGAGATGTCGGCGGGTTACGCGCAGCACATCCGCCTGGAAGATGAAGAGGTCTTCGTGCTGGCGTCGAAAGTGCTGGATACCGACACGCTGGCCGCGGTGGGTCGAGAAATGAAACAGAGGCGTATGGACGACCCAGGTCGGCCGGGCAGCCGCTGTGCCCAACGGCGTACCAGAGATCTCTCGAACTTGACCGGACACGAAGCCTCAGGCTGAGTATCGGCGGGTATGATCGGTACTTAAGAAACCATTTAGCCATTCATCTGAGCTTTTCCCATCCGATGAGGGTGCTTGATTGATCATGCGGTCTGCCTCCGCACGGCTCACGCCGTAGCCATTTCCCGCGCACGCATCAACGATTATCCATCTCGTCCTGCAACTGGTCGATCGCGTCGAGGACGCCAAGAAACTTGTGGCCGAAGTCGGTGAAGTGGTACTCGACGCGCGGCGGGGACTCGGGGTAGATCTGCTTAACCACGATCCCGAAGCGGACCATCTTGGCCAGGCGTTCGTTGAGAACCTTGGTGGTCAGGCCCGTCTTGGTACGTGCCAGCTCGCCGGGCCGGTTGACGCCCCGCCTTAATTGAGCCAGCACATGCAGCGACCACTTACACCCAACAATACTCTCGACCATCTCCCCCACGGGGGGCTTGCCTGTGGGTGAGTAAGAATCTTCGGGATCGGTTGATATTTGTTGCATCGGGTCATTCCTGAACTTGTACCGGAAAGTACCTACCACACCTGTGGGTGCCCGGTTGATTACCATATTTATACAGACCATGATACCTCATCAAGACGCCGTGTCTTGTATGTACCCACACAGCTTCGAAAGGAAGACCACTATGAAGACCAAGGCGATATTTTACCACGCGGGATGCCCTGTTTGTGTCTCGGCCGAGCAGGGAATTTCGGCCGCGTTAGACACACAACGATTTGACGTGGAGGTTGTACACCTGGGTGAAACCTCCAACCGGTTGGGTGAAGCAGAGAACGCCGGCGTCAAGTCGGTGCCTGCCTTGGTTATCGAAGGGCAGGTATACCACATAAACCACGGCGCGGACCTGTCGGCACTGAAATAGTCTTGGCAGAAAAGTAGAAACAAAAAACCCATACCCTGAGGGTATGGGTTTTTGTTTGCTCTGTTGAAACCATGTTTGACAGGATCATTGAATCGCGCTGAAATGCGTGGATGAGCAAGAGCAAGGACGCAGGCAAGCCCAAGGCGATGGTCGAGTTGGTGAGGCTTTCGATGAAGCTGGGGCGGATGCACCTGTCGCCGTACGGCAGCTACAAGTCGCGGCACGACTTCACGCAGCCGCAGCTGAT
>JAJDCV010000338.1 GCA_029260675.1 Phycisphaeraceae bacterium | reverse complement strand
GCCCCAGGGCCGACCACCGATCGACCCGTCTTTCGCGGCCCCACCACCACCCCCGCCGACACAGGGGTACCCCCAGCCATACTACGGCCCGCCTCCCAAGGCGCCCGCTGGTGTGGCGACCAAGATTGCCACCTCGTTGATCACCACGATCTTTGTGTCGTCGATCATCATGAACATCTACTTCGTGGTGATCTTCGCTCAGCAGGTGTCCGTCGGACCGATCGTCGAAGAGACCCATCAGGCGGGCGAGACTGAGCAGCGGATCGCGATCCTGCCGCTGCTCGGTGTGATCAACGACGAAACCGCAGAGTTTGTCCGAGAGGCGATGGATGCCCTGAGTGACAATCCGCCAGCGGCGCTGGTGCTGCGGGTCAACTCCGGAGGCGGTTCAGTCGGAGCATCCGACCGGATCTGGCACTACATCAATGCATTCCGCAAAGCCCACCCGGACATCAAGATCGTCGCGAGCTACGGCTCCTACGCCGCCAGCGGCGGGTACTACGTCTCTGCGATGGCCGACGAGATCTACGCTGAAAACACCTGCGTGACCGGCAGCATCGGCGTGATGGGGCAGCTGTTCACCGTCGAGGGGCTGCTGGACAAGATCGGCGTCGAGCCGATCACCATGGTCGCGACCAACTCGCCGAACAAGGATCGGGCCAACGACATCACCCGCTCGTGGACCGAAGAGGACCGCGCGGTGGTGCAGGTGCTTCTGGATAGCGCTCACGAACGGTTTGTGGAGGTCGTCGCCGAGGGCAGGGCGTCTGTGCTGTCCGAGCAAGAGGTACGCCAGATCGCGACCGGTCGGATCTATACCGCCGCAGAAGCGCAAGAAGCCAAGCTGATTGACGAGATCGGGTATCTCGATGATGCGATCAATAAGGCAGCCCAACTCGCCGGACTTCCCGCCGGCAAACAGCCCCACGTCATTATATTGGGCCAGCACCGCTCGGTCTTTGATACGCTGCTCGGTGCAAAGCAGATGGAGTTGCCAGCCTTCTCCACCGAGCAGGCCCGCGCCGTGTTGACGGAGTTGGGCGTGCCCCGGTTGGATTACATGATGATGACACGCTGAGGCGCACCGATGAGACGCACCGTAGGGCGGGTCTTTTCGATGATGCTGGCGGTCGCGCTTGCGGGCTGCGGGCCGGCGGTTGTGGACGATCCCTTGTCCGTCATGCTGGACCGGGAGAAGGACCCGGCTAGGCGCCTCGCGGCGGCGAGGCAACTGGGTGAGATATCGGAATCGTCCGACCCCAAGCGCACCGCTGCCGCGATGCATCGTGTCCTCTGGTCTGACGGCCAACCGACTGACCTTCGTCTGTGGTCGATGGACCGGTTGATCGGATATGACCCGGTCGCTTTCTGGGCTATCGCACAACGCCGCATCCGCGAGGTAGACCTCTGGCCGGTGCTTGGGCCGTTGATCGATCGGTCGGTCGAGCGGGGCGACACCGGCTTCACCGTGGCGCTGGTCCGCAGCTTCACTCGGGAATCCCAAATCTACGCGGACGAACAACGGCCAGAACGCAATGCGATCGAGGCACTCAACCCCGGGCTCACGTTGGAGCAGGCGGTTTGGGACGTGTTCATCAGCGATGACGAATCCATCACAATCTCGGCGCGTGTGGATGCCTGGACGCTGACTAACCGGCTGGCGGGCCCCGGCCGGGCCAGGACGCTGTTATTGGGGATGGATTCGCAGCAGCAGCTCATCCTTGACCTCAAGGCGGCACGCTGGCTGAGTGTTTTGCCGGCAAACCGTGAGGCGGTGCTGTGGTTGATGCAGGTCCGCGGCGAGGTGGACGGGGCTTACTGGGACGGTGCCCAGCGGCTGGCGGGGAGGATGACAAGTGTGCAGCGTCGTGGCTTAGAACTGCGTCACTTGCCGGCGCTGTATATGGCCGACGTTTCGGACCCGCAGCTCACCAAAGCGATGCTGCTCTCGCGTATCGCACACAGGTTGTCGTCTTCGGAGGGATCGGCCCGCACCGAGGCGGGGATCGCGATGCGGCTACCCACGGAATCGTTGGCCGACCACGCCGACACGCTCTGCTTTGCCGACCTGCTGGCGATCGGCCTCTTGCAGGAAGCGATGACGGATCGGGCACTGGTGGCGGAGCTGTTCATCCAGGCGGATCGGGACCTGGCCGACACGACCACGGAGTACGGCGGGGTGTTGGCTGAGGAGTCCGGCCGGGTCGTCGCCTTGCCATTCCTTGCGCCCCTGCGGTCTCACGACCAAAAGTTCTATTCCTCCGACGCGCTGGTCCGACGGATGTACACCGGCCTGGCTCATTACCATTTTCATGCCCAGAAGTATCAGAACGCATCGTATGCGGGCCCCGGCTTCGGTGATCTATCGTTCGCTGACCGGCTTCGTCCGACCGCGGTGGTGTTCACTTTCCTCGATCGGGATACGCTCGGCGTGGACTACTACCAGGCCGAGGGGGTGGTCGTGGACCTTGGGACGATCAGGCGGTGAGGTTGTCGATGATGTTGTTGGGTTGGGACAGGTCTGTATGTTCGTGATCCCCCGGCCAAGTCGGGGGCTGAGGGTGTAAGGACGTCAGTTTCATTTGGTGCAGCATTCGACCGCAAAGCCGCAAGCGGCGTCGATCATCTGTTGGGTTTCGATTGGCGGCGTCTGGTTAAGCGGCAGCGGGTTGGGGGCGTTGAAGGTGTGGCCTGCGCCGTCGATAATTAGATGCCTCGCATCTGGTTTGGCTGTGAGCAGGTCCTGAAATTCACTGACGGGCACGGTGGTGTCGTCCGTGCCGTGGATCAGCATCACCGGGCATTGGATCGCGGCGATCGCCCGGCAGGGGTCGTGCCAGGTGGGGTCTTCGTCGATCTTGTCCAGCCACTGCCGGCCAACGTAGAGCGTCTGCCCGGTGCGGGATGAAGGCGAGGGCATCCGCCCGACACGCTTGAGCATTTCTATTTGATCCGGATCAAGGCGGCTGCACGCGCTGGGGGATGCGGCGGTGATCACAGCGGCGAGTTTCTCTCTGACTCCCGTCCCCGCCCCCGGCCCCAGATCGCCGGCGGTCAGTAGCGTGCTGACGCCGCCACGGCTGTGGCCGAAGATCGTCAACGGCTGATGCTGTCCCGGGAGAGTGCCCGTCTGAACCGCGGTGATGACAGCCTTGAGATCGTCGGCCTGCTTGCGCCAGGTATCTTGCTCGAAGAGTTCGGGGCGTTCGAAGGTGTCGATATTATTTGTCATCCCGCTATGGGAGAAGTTGAAGCGGTGGGCGATGAGGCCGGCGGCCGAAGCGGCTTCCGCCAAGTGGGGGAAGAAGCCATAGTCCTTGTAGCCCTTGAATCCGTGGCAGATCAGCATGACACCGATCGCGGCGTCGGGTCCGGCATTGGGTGTGTGGGTGTTGCCGAGGATGGGTTGGTTGTCTGATCCTGGTATTGACCAATCAGTCACTTGTGGCATCGCGGGAGTTCCTAGCGTTGGGCTGTACGGTAGGGGGCAAGGATACTGCAATTCCAGGCGTGCGGGTGAGGCGGTCATGTCCGCCCCCCTCCCCCCATACAAGTCGAATACTGGCATAAATGGTTGATTGGGTTCGGTTTGCGCCATGTCCGGGTGGGGTGGGTAGGACGTCCGCTCTGGGTGAGTGAGGGGTCTATGTGGTGTGTGTGCCTGTTGCTTGATCGGGTAGGACATCCTGTATATA
>JAJDCV010000337.1 GCA_029260675.1 Phycisphaeraceae bacterium | reverse complement strand
CGACGACCAGCCCGACATTCATATCCAATTCAAGCTGATTGCCGGTGGGCAGGAGTTTATCGATGATCTGCCCGATCGGATCGCCCGGACGGACTTCGAACTCCTCTTTCACCCATCGGCCGTCGTAGACCTGCCAGACCTCGACACGGGCCGTCTGGGACTGGGCCGAGCCCTTGACCATAAAGAAGTAGTGCTCATCGTCGACGTGGACCGGCTTTGACCAGGGCGAGGCTGCAAGCTCCTGATCGTCCGGGCCCAAAGCGATCTTGTCATAATTCTCCTCACGCTGCACCGGCTCCACACGCTTCTGCCGGTATAGCGGGTTGAGCACCGACACGACCACGCGGTAGCGGTAGATCTTGCCGGGCTCGATGGACAGGTCGTGGGCCCAGACCTGGATCTTGCGGGACTCGGGCTCCTGGGTCTGGCTTTGGCCGCCGGAGTAAGGGTCGAACCCGCCCTGCTGACCGTACCCGCCGGGTTGGCCGTAGCCGCCGGGCTGACCGTAACCGCCGGGTTGGCCGTAACCGCCATCTAGCCCATAACCACCAGGCTGGCCGTAGCCGCCCTTGTCACTATAAGAACCTTCTTGGCCGTAACCCCCGAGATCACCCCCACCATAGCCGCCCTGATAACCCTGCTGACTCAGGACGTCGGATTCGATACCGAGTAATTCGTCACGATCGAGCTTGGTTTCGATCAACTGTTGCTGAAGTCTTTGGATCTGTTCTTCGGGGGTTGCCGGCGCGTCATCGCGCCGTGTGTTGTCACGCCCGGAGGTCCTTCGGGTCGCCCGACCCCCGCCGCTCTCGCCGCCGTAACCCCCCGCATCCGGGGACTGGGGTCGGGTGCGTCCGGTCGGCCTTCGTGATCGGTCCGGAGTGGCCTGCCTTTCCCTGCCCTGGGCCGCCTCGCGTGCCTTGATCGCCTGCTCCTGGAGCTGCTGGATCCGTTCCTTGAACTTGATGATCTGGCTATTGAGCTTGGCGAGTTTGCGTTGGCCGTCGGCGTCCAGCTCCTGGGCGTCTTCGTTCGGCGGGCTCCAAAGGATCTTGCCCTGGGTCTGCGGGAAGTCGGATCGCGCGATCCGCTCCTGGCTGGCGCGCACGACCTGGATCGCTTCCTTAGACTGCTTGCTGGTTGCTTTGAACGCCACGGAAGGCTTGAACGCCAACTGCGCGGGGATGGGCTCGACGAACACCTCGTTGCCCCACTGCCCGGTCGCCTCATCCAGCTCCTGACGCTGGAGCATGACCCCGGCGAGCCCGAGCATGCTGTTCCACCAACGCGGCGGGACACGGTCCTCCTTGTTGCCGGATTGCAGACGCTCGACCCACTCGTCCATATCAAACGTGGCGGCCACGCTGACGTAGGCAAAGTCTCTGGGCTGCTCGTTACCGACCAGCTTGATCAGCCCTTCCATCTGACGGGTTGGGATGTTGTCACTGAGTACCGCGTGGCCCTTGCGGGTCAAAATCCTCTCTGCGATCGGGGGGTGCGGCAGGTTGTAATGCGGAGGGCCCACACCATCATCGCCGATGTCCAACTCCTTGCCCAGCCCGGCCTGCGCCAGCGGGGCCAACGTCACCAGCGTCGTCGGCTTCTCGGTCATCTTCTGCTTGATCGCCTGGGAGTAAGACGGGATCGGGCGGTCCGGCAGCGAGCTTTCATCCGCTTTCAGTAGCCCATCTAATCGGTTGGCCTTGTTCGCGACCGTGGTCTTGATCTCGCCGGGCCCGACCTCCCGGCCGCTGACCTCGAACGCGAACGGGTTGCCCATCAGGAACCAGTACGCCAGAGCCAGCAACAGCAGCACGGAGGCCGCGAGGCCGAGCTTCTCGACGTTGTTCAGGAAAAATCCGGTGTCTTTAGGGTTCATGGTGTCATCCCTTTCGGTCGCGGCCTATCACCGCCGTATCATCCTCCCGCCACGCCACACCAGCGCCTCGCGGGTATGCAAATACATCAATAAACGTCTTCTTCCTCTGCGCCGACATCGGGCTGGGCATCCGCGATGCCAAGCTTAGTCTTGATCTTCTCGGGCATGAGTTGGCTGGTCCACTCGCGCAGCCAGATCGTCTCGATCAGTAGGTCGACCTGGACCGCGTCGCCCTGGCCGTAGACATAACCCTCCAGCAGTGCCCTGTATTCGTCGACGTCCTTTATCTGGCAGTCCAGCACGGTCATGAAGTTGACTTCACTGATCGCGTCGAACAGCTTGGGCAGCTGCTGGTAATCAACGACAGCGACCATCCGGGCGTGACGGACGTCGTAGATCACGTTGGAGGTCCGGCCGCTGGGGCCGGCGTTGTAGTCCACGGATAGCGGGGAATCGGGGCTGCCCGAACTCGCCACGGCAGAGGCCGCCTCGGCGGACGTTGCACCGCCATACCCGCCGGCGCTCTGCATACCACCATAACCACCAGCGCCGCCGTAATCGCTGCCGCCGGTGCCGCCGCTCTTGATCGTTCCGGCGACACCCATCCCACCGGTCGTGTCGATCCCGACAAACCCGGGGATCACATCGATCGAGATCAGCCGCTTTACCGGCGCTTCGATCACGCTGCTGTCGGGCTGATCCACATCATTGGCAATCCCGATCGCCCGGGCGATGTCCTGCTGGATCCACAATTCCATATGACCTTCCCAGATCTGGTTCAGCGAGGGCAGGCCCGCCGCCAGGCTCCACCCGCCGACCTGGAAGGGGAAACCGGGGCTCTGGATGTGGGGATCGGCATACAGGTGGATCTGCCGGGCTCGCTCGACAAGCATCTCCTCGGCACGCTCGGCCTTCTGGCCCTCGATCGCCTTGCGGTCAGATTCGCTTAACCCGCCCGCGCCGGCGCTGTTGTATGTGCTGGGGCGGTACCCCTCCTCCACTCGCTGCAACTCGAACTGCAACTCGTCCGGGCTTAACGGCCCCGCGGCGTTCAGACGCGGCTCGTCCGGGCGGCTCTCGTCGTAGGGCTCAAACATCTGCTCAAACGCTTCACGGTACGCCGTCCGCGCCTCGTGACGCAGGTGGCTCGCCTCGGTCGTCGGAAGCACGCCGGGCACCAGCAGGCGGTGGCCATCCTGGTTGATCTGGACAAACGGGACGTACGTCTGCTCGTACTCGCTGTTCATCTTCCCGTACACCTCGCCGAGGTGCTTGAGCGTCGCCTCGTTGATCGTCACCCCGCTGATATCCTCGGGCGGCGCATCCACGTCCGCCGGTGGGAACGGCACATCAACATTCGAGAAGCTGTCGAGTTCCCGGGTCATCTTCTTGACCTCGGCGGACGCCTTCTCCGCCGACGCGCCGCCCAGCGAAACCGCCCAGACGATCACGCCAACAGACGCCAGGATCAGCACGCCGCTCAACACGATCATCAGGTTGGACTTGATCCAAGACAGAACGCTTTTCATGACGCGCCCCCTTCATCTTCGTTAGTTTGCGGCAGGACAGCCGTCTGCCCCGGTTCGGGCTCGACGGGCACGGGTTCATCGGCCGGGGACTCCGGCGTCTGCTCTGCGTCATCCTCTTGAGATTCGTCCGCGGCTGCCGTCCCCTTGGGGTTCCGCAACTCGACCTTCCACTGGATCTCGAACTGGAAATCCCCCGTCCGGTCTTCCTCGGCCAACGGCCGCATGGGGAGCAGGGCCGCCAGGTCCGTCGCCCCGGCGCCACCGCCATAACTACCGGTTTTCCCACCGTAGCTGCCCGATTGACCGCCGTAGGCATCCTGCTGCCCGCCGTAGCCCCGCGGTGAAGCGGTATAGTCCTGGGCGTTGTACCCGCCACCGGCAAGACCCCCGGCGACGCCTGCGGTGCCGTCCGCGGGTGCCACGACCACCGAGCCGAACTTCGCCACCACATTCGCATCAATCACGAACTTGTAGGGCCGGTCCGGATCGTCCTGGTGCGCCTTCAGCCAACCCACAAAGTTCTCTTCCAGGAACTTCGAGCCTTCCTTGTTCGAGGTCGTGCCCCGGACCGTCACCACAAAATGCGGCGACTCTTTGCCCTCGCCGAAGAAATCCTCTATCGCGTGGGTTTCCCCGAGTGTGCTGGCACCGCTATCCATGCCGTAGCCGCCCCCGCCGTAGCCGCCGTACCCACCTTGGCCCCCGTATTCGTCGTACCCTGATTGCCCCCCCATCTCGCCGCCCATTTCGCCGCCATAGCCGCCGTATAAGTCATACCCGCTCTGATCGTCCAACAGGCCCGCGTCACCGTCTTCCGAAGCCGTCTCGCCGCCAGCCTTATAGATCGACGTGACCGACTGGATATAAATCCGTTTGCGGTCAGCGCGGGGGATCTTCGCGATCTTCTTGTAATCGTTGCCCACCACGTCCGGCTGTTCGCCCTGCGGGTCAAGCGCCTGGCACGCACGGGTGACGTCTTCCAACAGCTGAGGCCAGACGTCGCGGCCGCGGAACACCCCGCGCAGGTTCTCGATCCGCTGCCGGGGATCCGAGGAGGTGTCGATCGCCTCGAACTGCTGCTTCAGGGCGTCCGCCTTCTGATACACGGGCCGGTACACCGCCTGGGCATCTTTCACCGCGGTGTTGTAGTCGCTGGACGTCTTCATCGCCGTCCCCACCGCGACGCCCGCCATCACCACGAAACACGCCGCCGCCGCCCCGATCCAAGGCTGCTTCGCCTTCCACATCCGTTGCTTGATGATGTGGCTGGGCAGGATATTCGCCGACACCGTGTCCAGCCCCAGGCCCTGCAGCGCCAGCCCGTACGCCGTCGCCATGTTCAACGCCTGGTCCGCGAACTCCGACGCCTGCTTGTCATCCACGCCGATACGCTCAAACCCGTCGGGACGCTCCACACCCATCGAAAGCTGCTGCTTGAGGAACTTCTGCAAACCAGGGAGCTTGAACGTCGAACCCACGCAAACCATCTTCGTCAGGTTCGCGTCGCGGTTGAGGCTCTGGTAGTAGCCCAGCGACCGCTGAAGCTCCTGCACCAGGTCGGCGAACACCGGCCGCATCGCCTGGAAGATCTGCCGGGCGTATTTACTCGTCGCCGCCTCTCGCTTGAGCTTCTCAGCCTTGTTGTAGCTGAGCTTGAAGGCCTTGACCAAAGCATCGGTGAACGTGTTGCCGCCGATCGGCAGGGTCCGAAGCCAGATCCCGCCCTCCTCGACGATGATCACGTCCGTCGCGGTCGTCCCGATATCCATATAGATCACGCCCTCGTCCGGCGGATCCTCGGCCGTGTCATAAACAAACGCGTTGAACACCGCCAAGGGCGACAGTGTCAACCCATCCACACGCAGGTTCACCGCGTTGTAGTTCGTCAGGTAGTTCATCACCTTTTCTTTGGTGATCGCGAAGATGCCCACCTCCACGTCCGGGGTGTCCTCCTGCTGGAACACCTGGTAATCCCACTCCACCTGCTCGATCGGGAACGGGATCTGCTGCACCGCCTCGTAACGCACCACCTTTGGGACTTCCTTAGGCGGGACCGGTGGCAGCTTCGCGAAACGGGCAAACGCCATGTGACCCGGCACGGAGATCGACACCGTGCTCTTGGCCATGTTGTGACGGGCCATCAGCTGGTCCAGGTTCACCTGAATCGCCTCGCCGATGTCAAGGTCAGGCGTCGTGAGGATCTTCTTAAAAGGCAGCACCTCGTGGTCCACCATCTGGACCTTCCCCTTGGCGCCGCCCGTCCGCGTCAGATGCACCGCC
>JAJDCV010000336.1 GCA_029260675.1 Phycisphaeraceae bacterium | reverse complement strand
TTTGTTCTTCTTCGCGCCGTCCGTGCCGGGCTCGGATAGTCGCCAGTTAAAACCCTGATCGTTCTGCTCGGCGTCGAGCATGTCTGCGGGGAGGTAGATGCTCCCGCCGTCCGGCCTGTCGCTTGGCCAGTCGCCCTCGTCGTCGTAGTTGACCTCGTCGACGGTCACGCCGTCCGCGTCGATCAGCCGCAATATCTCGTTGTCCGGGCTCGGGCCGTTGGCCAGGTTATACAGCCCGCCCTCGTCGCCCCACTGCGCCACCGGGTAGACCGCGAACGTCCCGCCCCAGGCCGCGTGGAACGCCGCCGCCGACGTATGCACCGGCACGACCACCACCACCTCGCCCGGCTCGATCACCGCGCCGTCGCGCACCGCCGTGGTCTGCCCATCCTCATCCGCCAACGCCCAGCCGCTGATGTCCACCGCCTGGTCGCCCGCGTTGTACAACTCGACCCACTCAACCTTGTTAGGCTCCCCCTTGGAATCGGGATCGTTGGGGTCCGGCGGCCACCCCTCGTTGCTGTTGGGGTTGTACATGATCTCGCTGATCACGACCTGCGCGCTACAGAAGCAAGGCGTCATCGCCAACAATAAAACAACCAGCCACGTCCGGGTTCGCATCGGTCGCTCCCAAGAAAAGTCAGAACAGGAAGACACCAATGTACCCGCGCAGGGCGGTGTCACCAAACACTATTTATATAGAGTATCACCACCGCCCCGTACCACGTGGGGTTCGCCAAGGAATTGCAAATTTTCTATTGCCACCGGCCCGGGGCGGTGTTAGCATGGACGCCCGGCGGCCGTCCGGGAGATGTCCTCCACCGCCACCGGGCCCAGGCATCACCGGATAGCAAGGCCCAGGCTCCGGATGAACGCGCAACCATCATCGGGAGAGAAACATGTTCCGGCGAAGCAATCCAATCACACGGTTGATGATCGCGGCGGCCGTTGGGCTGATGATGTTGTCCACGACCATACCCGTCGGAGCGGTGGTGACGGAGGTCTATAAACTGGCGGGTCCTGGTAGTATCGGGGGGGAAGGATTTGGAGGCGCGGTTGCGATTGAAGGTGGGTACGTCGTTGTGGGGGCGTCGCATGGGGGCACTTCAAATGGAGGTGGTGCGGCATACATATTCGAAGCTTCTACCGGGCAACAGCTGCACAAGCTGGTATCAGATGACCTCACTCCCAGCGATGCGTTTGGGGCCTCTGTCAGTCTTAGCGGGAGCCGTGTATTGGTGGGCGCTTCACATAAAGATTTCACTTCACTCGAAGATGGCGCTGCCTACCTGTTTGATCTCACATCCGGCAATCAGATCGCAAGGATCGACAGGGGAGAAAATCCATCTAGAGGTGATTCGGAGTATTTCGTATTCCACTTCGGCCACTCCGTCGCGATCTCGGGTCAGACCGCGCTGATCGGAACGACAGGCTATGAGCCGTTTGAGTCATCGGCCTATTTGTACGATTTGGGCGCAGCCGATCCGCCGTTAGACCTTCTGATTAACATCCCCAGCGGCCACGTCCCTATCGAGTCCGTTGTGGCGCTCGATGGTAACACCGCGATCATCGGCACCCCTAAAGCAGACATCGGGGGGACTGGAAATACCGTCGGCCGCGGCGCTGCTTTCATATTCGATGCCACTACGGGCGTTAAAACCGTAGATCTACTTGCTGACGATGCGTCTCATCTGGACGATGACAATTTCGGCCAGGCAGTGTCCATCAGCGGCAACCTCGCCTTGGTCGGTGCGCCCACTGATTCTGACTTGGGCGACAGGAGGGGTTCGGCCTACCTGTTTGATATCACAACCGGTGAGCAACTATTCAAGCTTACCGCTCAAGACGCAGCCGACAGCGATGTTTTCGGTGCCTCCGTAGCGATCCACAACCGGTATGCTATCGTCGGCGCTCCGAGTACGAACTTCGGCGGCACTGTGTATATCTACGACCTGTTAACGGGCCAGTACGTCACCCAATTTTCAGGCTCCGATACTGTTGTCGGAGATCGATTCGGGGCATCCTTGTCTGTTTATGGCGATTCGCTAATCGTGGGGGCACCATTCGTCGATGGGGAGGCAAGCACCACCGGCACCGCGTACCTGTTCACGATCCCTGAGCCGGGAACGGTGGTGGGGTTTGTTGTGCTTGGCCCGGTGGTATTTGGGCGATCGCGTAGATCCCCCGGCCAAGCCGGGGGCTGAGGGGGGAAGAAATACAATCCACCAACCACCAACCACCAACCACCAACCACCAACCACCAACCACCAACCACCAACCACCAACCACCAACTTCATTCCGGATCGAAGATCACCTCGATGCTTCGGCCGTCGAGCATCGGGGCGGCGCCGCGCCAGGAGCCGTCCTTCTGGGGCAGCAGCTCGATCGGCTCTTCGATGTCTTCAAGCGGGAGCTTGGCGAGTTCGTCGTTGCCGAAATCTTTCAACTCGTTGGGATCGGTCAGCGTGATGGCCAGCCGGGTGTCCGAGACGCCCAGTGTCAGCGTGCCGCTTGCCAGCCCAAGCGAGTGGCCGTCGGCTTCCAACTCGATCAGGGCGACGTTGTAGCTCTTGATCAGCGGCGCATTGGCGGCGGAGTCGAAGGCCTCGCCCTGCGTGGGGAAGTCGAACCCGCCAAACCGGGGCTGGCCGGAGCCAAAGGCGGCGTCAACGGAGCCGCGCAGGTTCACGACCAGCCGGTACCGCCCCGCGGCGTGGGTCAGCCTGGCGGTGTAGATGTCCTCCTTGGCGTCGCCCCACTGCTCGCGGAGCCCCCCGTCACCTTCGACGTTGCGGTTGGCCGCGTTGCCCATCTGCCGGGCGATGTCCCGTGCGGCCTGCTCGTCCCCCCCGGCCGAGGCGACCAGCGCGGCGACCGCGGCGCTGGCCAGGTCCGGGTCGCTGCTGGCGGCCAGATCGAGCAGGTTGTCTTCACCGTTTGCGGCCGTGGCCCAGTCCCCGGGCTCCGGCAGGCCGGAGGTGGAGACGTGTTGTGCGAACCATCTGACCAGCGGTGATCGGCTATCGGTCACGCGCAGAAGCCCAGCGACCGTCGGCGAGGAGCCGCTGACCGCCTCGTACAGCCGGACCGCGAACGCGCCGCGTTGTTCGGGGGTGAGCGCCTGTATCGGCTGGTCCAGCTGCCTGCCGGAGCGCACCAGCGCGCGGGCCGCCTGGGTGATCGCGGGCCCTCTGCCCTCCACGACGATCCGCACCAGTGCCGCGGTCGCCTGTTCGGGCTCCTCCTGGTTGACCAGGAACAAGACCAGCTGTGGCGGTGTGACGGTTTCGTTGAACCCGGCGTCGAGGATCAGCTCCAACCGGTCGGGCTGGTCGGTATCTGCTGCGCCCTGCGCGCCTCGGTTAATCGCTGTGTCCTCATGGACCTGGAAGTGTCTTAACGCCTTCCACCCCAGCGCCCGCATCTCGGGGTCGCCGGCGTTCAGGACGCGGTAGACGCTGTGGCCCGCGGAATCGATCGGGATCTGCACGATCCCTCGAAGCGGCGGCTTGGCCCGGTTGGCGGCGTCTTCATTCACCGGTCCGAAGGCGAAACGGATCATGGATTGGGTCAGCATCGACACCGCGCCACCCCCGGGCGCCGAACTGCCCAGGATCTCGACGGTCCGGCGGACCATCTTGGGGTTGCTCGACCCCAGCAGGCCGTGCTCCATCCACTCCGACGCCAGGGCGCTATGCCCCGCCGCGTTGGCGGTGTAGACGATCGCCTGATCCAGAGACGCCTCATCCAACGAATCGAAACGGATGCCGCTGCCGACGAGTGTCACCGCGTCGGGTTGATCCGATAGCGCCCGCGCCAACTGGTCCAGGACATGCACCACCCCCGGGCCTTCGGGATCGGTGAGCATCTGGTTGGCGGTCTCGATCATCTGCCGCTGCCCGATCGGGTCGCTGTCCTGCGTGGTCAGCAACCCACCCAACGCAAGCAGCTTCGACTTCGGATCCAGATGGGTCAGCGCGCCTCTCAATAGCGACAGCGACGCGGGCGACGGCGGGACGTTCGAGGCCAGCCCCGCGGTCACCGCCTGGACGGTCTGTGGATCGCCGCTTTTCAGCAGCTTGTCGATCAGCCGGTACAGCGCGTCGCCCTGCTGGGACTGGCCGAACAGCTGCGCGGCCCCCAGGGCACCGGCGACGGCCCGCTGGGTCAGGGGGTGCTCGTCGGCGAGCATTAAGGTCATCTGCGACACCGCCGTAAAGTCCTCGGCGGTCAAGTTACCGCCGCTGCCGCCCGACTTTGAGGCGATCTCCCGCAGCGCGGTCAGGTTCTCCATGTCGATCTTCCAAGGCATCGGCGGCCCGCCGGTGAAGCTCAACTCACCGATGCGGTCGGAAACCTCGAACACCGCCCAGAGCCTGCTTGGCAGCCGGGTCTGGAACTGATCGGGCAGCTTGCGGACCTGATCGCGCAGCTCGCGGTAGGCTTGCGCATTGTTCCGGTATTCAAGCTCCTCGGTCCGCCTCTTAGCGGCGGCCTCGCGTGAGTCCTGCCCGCTTGCCCGTCCGCCTGTCTGGCGCGCGGCACGTTCGGGGCGCTTAGGCTCCAGCGCCTGGAGCCGGTCGGGCCGTAGCTTCAGGAAGTATCCCGCGTCACCGCTCTTGACCTCGGCCCCGGCGATCGCACGCTCAAGCTGCCAATGGATCACACCCTCCGGGCTGACCGTAAAGTCGCGCGCCAACACCGGGATGTCTTCGGTCAGCTGCCCGCCAAGGTCCACAGCCTGCGGCGGGGTCGCCTGACCCGTCGGTTGTGTTGGATTGTCCAGCCGACCCAGGTCTTCGATCCCGATGTTCCTCAGCGACCCCACGCTCAGGGGTTGTTCGCGGTAGCCGCCTTGCGTGCCGTTTTGACTTTGGTTTTGTGAGGTGTCGTCCCGTTCATCCTCGATGATTCGCCAGGCGACGAAGCGCCCGCCGCGCACCTTGATCGAAGGGGACGCGAGCTTGGTGGTCTGGTCCGTCGGCGTCACGGTCAGTGGGATCTGGATCAGCCTCCGGCCGGGCTGGGGCGCGATGCTCCAGATGTTGCTTTCAATAGTCGCTTCCACCACGCGGTCGTCGGTCAGCAGCGCATCGATATCCAGCCCCAGACCCGGCTCTGCGAGCTTTACGGCGTCGGGGCTTTCAGCGAGCTGTGCCTGCGTCGGCGGTGCGGTCAAAGCAAATCCGACCCACGCCAGCAGCGCCAGGGTCAAAGTCACGGCAGGTGTTCGCACGGTTGCGTCCATCCGGTACTCCTCACACTGATCAGGGCCTGTCCCGGCGGGTCCTGGTTTCGGCCGGATCACACGGCACCAAGGGGGCGGGAACGGTGTCTTGGGCCTTGCCATTTTAGCCCAACCGGGCCCGTTCCGCACAGAGATTCCCCCGAAACCCGGCGGGAGGCCCACGGGGGGCCTGCGGGGGCTTTGGGGACGCGGCGGCCCGTAAGGATGGGATGCCCGACGGGGTATCTCGGCCTGTCGATCAGGGTCAGTTGGATCACCTCCCCCCGGAATGGAAAATGGTCCACTGCGCGCATCTTGATCATCGCAAGTACCCCCCGGCGAACCGATGCCTAGAAGTTGTGCGTGTCGGGTCCGGGTCTGTTTGGAGCTGTGCCAGATCGAATCCAGAATTGTTCTCCCCGAATCCTCCGTGGGTAGCGCATAAAGCCGGTTGTGTATGTCATTGGCGCATGATTGTTGTGCGGTTGCGTGTCCTGGCACGGGGGTTGCAATTACCTATCCGTCAACCCGACACAAGCCACCCCCGCTGAGTAGGTGGGGGATGGGTGGACGCCTTCTCGGGCGCCCACCCAATTCACAACAGGCTTGACTGAATCGCCCACCGACGCGGCGCCCGTGCGCTGCGCCGACGGCGATCGAGCGCGCATGAGATGTCGTGGCCCGTGCCACACAACATTCATTTGGAGATCACGGATATGAGGTGGATAGCAAGCGGCGTCACGCCCATAGCATTAGTCGTGTTAGCCCTCGGGCTATTGTGGATGCCGGACGCCGCGCTGGCGCAGGAGGTGGTTGAAGAAGCTGCCGCCGGGGCGACGGACGTGGTCGAGGCCGCGGGCTCGGTGGCTGAAGATGCTGGCCAGGCCGTCGCGGAAACGGCCGAAGCATCTACGGGCACCCCGGTCGACGCGACCTTTATGGTCAACAACCTGTGGATCATGATCGCGGGCATGCTCGTGTTCATCATGCACCTGGGTTTCGCGACCCTGGAGACCGGCCTGACCCGCGCGAAGAACACGGTCAACATCCTGTTTAAAAACTCGATGATCGTCTGCATCGGCATCCTCACCTACGCGCTGATCGGGTTTAACCTGATGTACCCGGGGTTTGATGGCGAGTCGATGATCTCGGGTGTGCTGGATATCGGCGCGATTTCGGGATTCATCACCGCCGATATGAACGACCTGAGTAATTTTGGCCCGGACTACGCGGGTTACACCTGGTACACCGACTTCTTCTTCCAGGCGATGTTCGCCGCGACCTGCTGCACGATCGTTTCAGGCGCGGTCGCCGAGCGGATCAAGCTGTCGAGTTTCCTGCTGTTTGCGACGCTGTTTGTGGCGATCAGTTATCCGATCACGGGTGCGTGGCAGTGGGGCGGGGGCTTCCTGTCAACGCTTGGTAATGAAGTGAACGCTGCGGGTGAAGTCGTCAGCGAAGCGGGCTTCTACGACTTCGCCGGCTCGACGATCGTGCACTCGGTCGGCGGCTGGGCGGCGCTGGTGATGGTCATCCTGTTGGGCCCACGGTTGGGTAAGTACAACGCCGACGGTTCGAGTAACGCGATCCCCGGCCACAACCTGACGCTCGCCGCGATCGGTGTGTTCCTCTTGTGGTTCGGCTGGTTCGGTTTCAACGGCGGGTCGGTCCTCAGCGCTGACCCCGGGCTCGTGTCACTCGTGCTTGTCACCACGTCGATGGCGGCGGCGGCGGGCGGTGTGGCGGCCGGGCTGGTGTCCTGGTTTGCCGCGGGTAAACCCGACCTGTCCATGGCGCTCAATGGCATCCTCGCCGGGCTCGTCGGCATCACCGCCGGGGCCGACCAGATGGCGATCTGGGAGTCGGTCGTGATCGGCGGGATCGCCGGCGTGCTGGTTTACTTCTCGGTGATCTTCTTCGACCGCGTGCTTAAGATCGACGACCCCGTGGGTGCGACCAGCGTCCACCTGGTCTGCGGCATCTGGGGCACACTGGCGGTCGGGATCTTCGGCGGACTGGCGAGCCCCGCGCAGTTTGGGTACCAGCTCGCCGGCATCGCCGCGATGGGCGGGTTCACCGTGGCGTTCGCCCTGGTCGTCGGGTTCGCTATCAAGGCCACGATGGGCCTGCGGGTCTCCGATGAAGAACAGATCGAGGGCCTGGACCTGGGCGAACACGACATGGCGGCCTACCCCGACTTCCAGCAGACCAACATCAAGAGCTACCAGTTACGCGAGGCTTGATACCCGTTTACTAAGAATCTCGTCCGTGCCGCCGCCGGTGGGTGATACCAAGCTCCTCACCCACCGGTCGGCTACGGCAAGACACGCACACATTGGAGAACACGACAATGCATATGATCGAAGCAGTCATCAAGCCCGCCGCGTTAGCGCCGTTGAAAAAGCGGCTGACCGAACTGGGCATCCTGGGCATGACCGCCCTGGAATGCAAGGGCTACGGCAAGCAGCGGGGCCACACCGAACGCTACCGAGGCGCACGCATGGATGTGGGGTTCGTCCCCAAGGTCCTCTTAAAGATCGCGGTCAAGAGCGACGACCTGGACAACACCATCAGCGCCATTACCGAGGCCGCGTGTACAGGCACGGTCGGCGACGGGAAGCTGTTTGTCTAC
>JAJDCV010000335.1 GCA_029260675.1 Phycisphaeraceae bacterium | reverse complement strand
CGTTCCAGGCATTTGCCTGCTCATTCCTGTCGGTCTATCAGGGAGGTGATTCTTGACCAAGCCCATCCATTATTTCTTGTTGCCTGTGTTCGTCTATTTGGTTGGTTCATCTATTGTCTCTGCCCAGCCCGCGTCGACGATGTTGGCGAACCCCTGGCCCGCCGAGCGTGCGGTGGACTTTGCCATTGATGCCTGGGGCCAGTCCGAGGGGGACACCGACCAGACCGGGATGGACGTCCGTTTGTCGCGTTACCAGGCGGCGGGGCGCTGGCGGCTGGACCCGTCAGACTCGCTCTCACCGACCGCGGCGATCAGCGGACACCGGCTGGATATTCACAGTTCCGATCCCATGTTGCCCCAACGCCTGGTCGATGTCTCGTTCGCCGGGTCGATGGTGTTCGACGTCGATCAGGACACGACGTTGCAGGTCATCCTCGGCGGGGGCTACGCCGGGGACAACGCCTTCGGCGACGGCAGCGCCTACTACGCCCTGGCCGACCTGATCGCGACGCGCCGGCTCGGTGACGGCCGGGGCTACAAGCTCATCCTCGACTACAACGGCAACCGCACGATCTTCCCGGATATCCCGCTGCCGGGGTTCATCTACTACGACCGGCTGGACGACCAGACGACCTACACACTCGGCTTCCCCTCCAGCAGCATCACCTGGAAGCCTGACGACCGAACGACCCTGCGCGCCACTTACTTCCTCCCGACCACCGTCAACGGGATCATCGAATACCAGCTCGCCGAGCCCTGGTCCCTCTACGGCAGCTTCGAGAGCAGCCTCAACGCCTACAAGGTCGACTCGGACAGCTCTAACCGTCGGCTGATGTTTGCCCAGCGGCGCATCGAAGGCGGTGTCGTCTGGCGCGGCCGACAAGGCGACAGCTTCCCCGGCATCGAGGTCCGTGCCGCTGTCGGGTACGCCTTTGACCAAGAGTTCACAAGGGGATTTGACGTCCGGGACGAAGACACCGTCCGTGACATCAGCGACGAGCCCTACATCCGCTGCGCCGTGTCGGCGGGGTTTTAGGATCGAGAAAAGCAGGAAACGCAGGAAATTAAGAAAGCAGGATATGTAGGAGGCCGATGAAACAGGCCTTACTCTTTCTTTTGTGCTTTAGCGTGCCGCTATTGAGGCCGTCTTAATTTCCTGCGTTTCCTGTTTTTCCTTATCATGCTCCCATGCTCGACATCACCCAACAACCCAAAGAACCTTTGATCGCCGCATCGATCCTGTCCGCGGACTTTGGTGCGATGGCTGACGATTGCCGGGACGTCCTGGGCAAAGGCGCGGACCTGTTGCACATCGATGTGATGGACGGGCATTTCGTCCCGAACCTGACGATGGGCGCGGACATGATCCGCGGCATCCGCCGGCACTTCCCGGATGTTTTTTTGGATGTCCACCTGATGGTCGAAAGACCCGGTGACTATGTTGCCTCGTTCGCCCAGGCCGGTGCCAACCTGTTTGCGTTCCACGTCGAGGTCTGCAAGCCGATGCGCCCCGACGGCGTCGATGCCGGGGAATTGATTGAGCACATCCGTGGTGCGGGGATGTCGCCGGGGATGGTTGTGAACCCGCCGACCACGATCGAGCAGTTTGAGCAGGGGATCGGCCCGCACCTGGGCGATCTGGACCTGGCGCTGGTGATGAGCGTGAATCCCGGCCGATCCGGGCAGAAGTTTATCAAGGACGTTCTAGGCAAGACCCGCTGGCTCAAAGAGCGCGCCGGGTCCGGCACACGGATCGAGATGGACGGCGGGCTGAACCTCGAAACCACCCCGCTCGCCGTCGCCGCCGGCGCAGACACGATCGTCACCGCATCGGCGCTCTTTGGCAGTGATGACCGGGCCGCGGTGATCGCCTCGATGAAGGCCGCCGGGGCATGATCCGTGGCATCGTCTTTGATTTTGACGGGCTGATCCTCGAAACCGAGCGTCCTCAATACGAGGCGTGGCGGGCGGTGTATGTGTCTTTCGATCGCGAGCTTCCGATTCAGGCCTGGCTGGACGTGATGGGTAAGCCGGTCAGGACCGACCTGTTCCCCAAACGGTTATCCAAAGAGCTTGGTCGGCCGTTGGACATCGATGCGCTGATTGCACAGTACCGCGAGGTGGTCGCCACGAATCTGGCGACACAACCGATCCAGCCCGGGGTCCGACGGGTGATCGAAGACGCCCGCCGGTTGGGGCTGAAGCTGGCGGTTGCCTCGGGCTCGACCCACCGCTGGGTGGATGGGCACCTGGCCCGGTTGGGTCTGGCAGATCACTTCGATCACACGACCTGCAGCGAGGACACCGAAAAACACAAGCCCGACCCCGACCCGTACCTGCACGCCTGCCGGGCGCTTGGCATCGAACCTGATTCGGCGCTGGCGCTGGAAGACTCGCCCCTTGGGATCACCGCCGCCAAGGCCGCGGGCATGTACGCCATCGCCGTCCCGACCGCAATGACCGCCGACCAGTCGTTCGACCACGCTGATCTGGTGCTGGACTCGCTTGAGCAGATGTCTTTGGCGGAGATGATTCAGAGTGTCGGGTCTGGGGTCTAGGGTCCGGCTTGCGGTATCAGGAAGCGAGAAATCATGAGGCACACGAGCGCGGACTACAATCCGCCTGCTTTCCTGCTTTCCTGCTTTCCCGCTTTCCTGCTTTCCCGCCTCCTTGACGCAGGGACGGCCCAGCCGTAGCATCACGCCTTGAAATCGGGCGACCCGCCCAACACCAGGCCCATGGTGTAATTGGTAGCACGAGTGGTTCTGATCCACTTAGTCGGGGTTCGAGTCCCTGTGGGCCTATTAGATAACGTTTTGAGAGGTGTTCCCCCGGTTTACGCCGGGGTTGTTTTTTAAATGGGCTCGACCGGCGTTCCCCACTCAGTCCACCCTTACGCCCTGCTTCTTAAGGAAATCCTTCAGGTCACCCATCTGGGTGTCGAAGACCTCGTGGTCGTAGTCTTCTTCGAGCTTCTGGATGTGTTCGAGCAGCTCTTCTTTCTTGGCCACGGCCTTGCTGAGCTTACGCTCCCAGCGGTCGCTGGTCTTGCGGAGCTTGTCGAAATTCAGGGACAGGTCCAGGATCGCGGCGAGTTTGCGGGCGACGGCCTCGATGCTCTTGGCGTTGATGCCCTCGATGTAGGCGGGGATCTCGGCCGAAAGGTTCGCCATCGTCAGGCCGGAGTCTTTGGCACGGGTCAGCATGTGTGTCGCGACGCTGGCCGGGCCCTCGTAGTTGCTGAACTTGATCCCGAGCGTTTCGAGCCCGGGCTTGATGGACGGGTCCGAGATGGTCGCGAACAGCCGGGGCTCGCGGGTGTGCGGCACCGCCCCGCCGAAGCTGCCGATGAAGTAGACCGACTCGACACCTATTTTGTTGGCGACGTGGAACACACAGTCGGTGTAGAGCTGCCAGGCGTTGTTCGGCTCCTCTCACTGGAAGAGGACCAGGTTGTGCTCGCGGGAGGCGAAGAACGTGTTGGTCGGCTCCTGGTACTCGGCTATCTGCCCTTCTTCGATATTCACGTGCGGGCGGAACATCGCGGTGACCTCCATCGACCCGGGGAAGTTCACCAGGTAGAAGGGGTCCGGCTCCATATCGGCAACCTGTTCGGCATCCAGCTGATCGACCAGCCAACCCAGCGTCCCGGTCGACACCTCCCCGCCGTCCATCCAGCCGTCCAGCGCCAGCACCATCCGTGCCCCGGGCATCTTAGGCAGGTCGTCATAATGCAGCGGTTGAGGTGTCATGTTTCGGGTATCGGGCATCGGGAATCGGATCGATAACAACGCTGTCATCTAATTAGCTAAGTGCTAACGGCTTCCGTCCCCATTCTAGCCTTAACGTTGATGCACTGACTGATCAGTGCGGTCCAGCCGGTCTGGTGGCTGGCGCCCAGGCCCCGGCCGGTCTCGCCGTGGAAGTATTCGTGGAACAGCAGCAGGTCGCGGAAACCGGGGTCATCTTTATATCGCGGGTCCTGTCCGTGGCAGGGCCGATGCCCATCATCTCCGGGAAGGAACAGCCGGACCAGCCTTCGGCGTATCTCATCGGCGGCCTCACCGAGGCTGACCTTCACACCCGATCCCTTGGGGCACTCGACCCGCAGTGTCCCGCCGTAGAACCGGTCGTATCTTTCCAGTGCCTCGATCAGCAGGAAATTGACGGGGAACCAGACCGGGCCGCGCCAGTTGCTGTTGCCGCCGAAGAGGTAGCTGTCGGATTCGCCCGGGACATACCCGACGGAGTAGCCTGCGCCGTCGGCGAGGAAGTGGTAGGGCTTGTCTTTGTGCACGCGCGACAGCGATCGGATGCCGTAAGGCGAGAGGAACTCGCTTTCGTTGAGCAGGTATTCGAGGATGCTCTCAAGCCTGCCGCGCGTCGGGATCGCAAGCAGGAACCGGTCGCCGCAGCCGCCTTCGTGACTCATGCAGCTGATCGTCCGCGCCAGGTCAGAGCGGTTCTTGATGAACCACTGCATCCGCTTCTTAAACCCGGGGAGCCGATCGATAGCCTCGGCCTTGAGCACCTCGACGGCAAACAGCGGGATCAGCCCAACCATCGAGCGCACCCGTAGCGGTGTGCTCTGGCCGGCGAGCCTTAGCTGGTCGTAATAGAACCCGTCCTCTTCATCCCACAAGCCTTCGCCGCCTAAGTTGTTCATCGCGTCGGCGATGTGGATGAAGTGCTCGAAGAACTTGCTGGCCAGATCCTCGTACTCCGGCTGTTCGAGCGCCAACTCCATCGCCATCGACAGCATGGTCCCGCAGTAGAACGCCATCCAAGCCGTCCCGTCCGCCTGCTCAAGCGTCCCGCCGACCGGCAGGGGCTTGGATCGGTCGAACACGCCGATGTTGTCAAGGCCAAGGAACCCGCCGGTGAACAGGTGTTGCCCGTTGGCGTCCTTGCGGTTGACCCACCAGGTAAAGTTCAGCAGCAGCTTCTGGAACGCCCTCGCCAGGAATTCGCGGTCGCGCGCCCCGCGCTTGCCGGTCATCTTATAGACACGCCAGCAGGCCCAGGCGTGCACCGGGGGGTTGACGTCCGACAGCTCAAACTCATATGCCGGGATCTGCCCGTTGGGGTGCATGTACCATTCGCGCAGCATCAGCAGCAGTTGTTCTTTGGCAAAGCCCGGATCCAACCTCGCGAAGCTGATCGTGTGGAACGCCAGATCCCAAGCCGCGTACCAGGGGTACTCCCACTTGTCAGGCATCGAGATGACGTCACGGTTATATAGATGCGACCAGTCCGCGTTCCGCCCTGTGTTACGCTCGGCCGGGGGGGCGGGCTGCGCCAGGTCGCCACGCAGCCAGTCACGCACCACGTAGTAGTAGAACTGCTTGCTCCACAACAGCCCGGCATCGGCCTGACGCGAGATGCGCTTGTGTTCGGCGTCCAACCCCTTGGGCGTGCACGAATCGTAAAACGTGTCGGTCTCGGCAACCCGCTGATCGAAAATCTGCCCAAACGCCTCACCGAACGGCTCGGCCGGGGCTTCATCCAGAGACGAGAGCCGCAGGTCCACACTCACCGACCCGCCGGCGGGCACGTGCAACCGGTAAAACGCCGCCGCCTTTGTGCCTTTATTTTTTGGATTGACCGCACAGGTTTCGCCGTGGACGACGTAGCGGTCGAAGGCGTCCTTGACGTAGGGCTTCTCGTTTTTCCCCCCGAACAGCCGTTCATGGTTCGTGTCGTTCTCGGTAAACAGCCACTTATTCGCGGTCCCGTCCGAGGCCCGGTCGGCGTGGAATTGAAACTTACCGAGCGTGCCGTGATCCGCCTGCACAGCCCGGCCATCCGCGAGCAACTCCAAAGTCGGCCGGTGCCAGCAACCCTCATCCCCACAGCCCCATGACCAGGTGTTGCGGAACCACAAGGTCGGCAGCAGGTGCAGTTCGGCGTCCTTCGGCCCGCGGTTGTGGATCGTCACACGGATAAGCACGTCGTTGGGCGATCCCTTGGCGTATTCCGCGAACACATCGAAGTAACGCCCACCGTCAAACGCACCGGTGTCCACAAGCTCGAACTCGCCCTGGGCCTTGCTGCGGTTGGCGTTCTCTTCGACGAGTTGTGCGTAGGGGTATTCGCTCTGGGGGTACTTGTACAATGCCTTCATGTAGCTGTGCGTCGGCGACGAATCGAGGTAGTAGTACAACTCCTTGACATCTTCGCCGTGGTTGCCCTGTGGCCCGGTGAGCCCGAACAGCCGCTCCTTGAGGATCGGGTCCTTGCCGTTCCACAGCGCCAGCGCGAAGCACAGCCGGCACTGCCGATCGCTGATCCCAAGCAGCCCGTCCTCGCCCCAACGGTAGACGCGGCTGCGCGCGTGGTCGTGCGAGAAGAAGTCCCACGCATCCCCCCCGGGCGAATAATCTTCACGCACTGTCCCCCACATACGCTCGGCAAGGTAGGGCCCGAACCGTTTCCAGTTCTTCTGCCTCGCCGCGTCTTCGGTAAGTCGACGGCGTTCCGGGTTGTTTTCGGGGTTGGACGGGTCCACCATGAATCTATCGGCTAACTGCCGCCGCTCGCATGTGTTGGGCGCGTCTGATAAGCATGAATTACGGTGTGCGGATCGCCATCAGCCGTATCTCGGTCATGGCTTGGATCGCGTAGCGGATGCCTTCACGTCCAAGCCCACTGGACTTGACCCCGCCGTAGGGCATGTGGTCGATGCGCCAGCTCGGGACGTCCCCGATGACCACGCCGCCGACTTCCAGCTCGTCCCAGGCCTTGTGCGCTTTGTAGAGGTCGCGTGTGAAGACCCCGGCCTGGAGGCCGAATGGGCTGTCGTTGACAAGTTTTAGCGCTTCGTCGAAGTCGCCGAACTTCTTGAGCACCGCGACCGGGCCGAACGCCTCGCGGCACCAGATCGCACGGTCGCTCGGCACGTCCTCCATCACCGTGGCTTGCAGCATCGAGCCCTCACGCCCGCCGCCACAGAGCAGCTTCGCGCCGCCGTCCACCGCCTTGTTGATCCAGCCCTCAAGACGCTTCGCCGCTTTTTCCGTAATCATCGGGCCGATGAACGTCGCTTCATCCTTGGGATCCCCGGCCTTGAGCGCCCCGGACGCCGTCACAAACTTTTGCTTGAACTCGTCGTACACCGCCTCATGCACCAGCACCCGCTGCACCCCGACGCAGCTCTGCCCGGACTGGTAGAACGCGCCGATCACCATCCGGCCCACCGCGTCGTCCAGCTGTTTGCCGGTGATGTCTTCATCAACGATGCAGGCGGCGTTGCCACCCAGTTCGAGCAGAACCTTCTTCTTGCCCGCTTTGGCACGTAACTCCCAGCCTACCGCCGACCCGGTGAAAGAAAGCAGCTTGATCCGCTCGTCCTCGACCAGTGGCGAGGCCAGCTCGTTGGTGGTCGGGAGGACCGAAAACGCACCTTTGGGCAGGTCGGTCTCGGCCAGGACTTCGCCGATGATCAGCGCGCCGATCGGCGTGTCGGGCGCGGGCTTGAGCACGAATGGGCAGCCCGACGCGATCGCCGGGGCGACCTTGTGCGCCACCAGGTTCAGGGGGAAGTTAAACGGCGTGATAAAGGAGCAGGGCCCGACCGGGACTCGCTTGGTCATCCCCGAGTAACTCGCTGCGCGGGCGGAGACATCCATCGGGATCACTTCCCCGGTGATGCGCGTGGCCTCCTCGGATGCGATGCGGAAGGTGTCTATCAGACGGGTCACCTCGCCGCGTGAATCCTTGATCGGCTTGCCTGCTTCGATACACAGGCCCTGCGCCAACTCCTCGGCTCGCTCACGGAACCGCTGCACACAGTGGTCCAGCACCGCCTGTCTCTCGTAGGCCTTGAGCCGACGCATCGGTTCGGCCGCATCCACCGCCGCGGCGATCGCGTATTCGATGGCGTTCGCGTCGGCCAGCGCTGCGCGCGTCGCGATTTCGCCGGTGTACTTGTCGGTCACCGGCAGATCGACATTGGGTTGCTTAGGCTCGTTGGCGAGGTAGTAGGGGTAGACGTCTTTGAGCATGCCGGTCCCGGGCCTCCGTGCC
>JAJDCV010000334.1 GCA_029260675.1 Phycisphaeraceae bacterium | reverse complement strand
TTGCGGCAGACGAGGTCACCGCCCCGACTCAGGACGAGTTGGCTGAAACCCCCGAAGCACCGGCCCCCGATCTGCTGCGTGAGATGAGCCTGCTTGTTGCCCAGGAAAAAGTCGCCGAGGCCGAACAGGCGCAGGCCGACGGGCGGCTCCGTCTGGCGATCGAAAAGTACAAGGAAGCCGCCGATCTTGATCCTGAAAACAAACAGATCCAGCAGAAACTCGCCGCCGCGATCTCATTGCAGAACAAGGGCCTGGCCCCGCAGGGCCTGGTCCCGGAAATCATCCAGCGTAACAACGTCAAGGCCCAGGAGGTCCAGGCCGAGTTCCGCCAGTCGATGAACCTGGCTAATCAACGGGTCAATGAGCGCAACTTCTCCGCGGCGTTCGACGCGGTCGCCGACGCCAAGGTCGTCCTGGATCGCAACCAGCGTTTCCTGGCGCCGGAGAACTACCGCTCGCTGCGCGGGCAAGCCGAACAGCTTTCCGCCAGCATCGAGCAGCAGCGCGGCAAGGCCGCCGCTGAGGGCGTGATTCAACGGGAAGACGACCGCATCGAGAAGGAAGAGATCGCCCGAGCCAAGGCCGAGCAGGAGAAGGATGATGAGATCCAACGTCTGCTGCACCGCGCCCTGGCCCTGCAACGCGATATGAAGTACCAGCAGGCCCTGAACCTCCTGGACCAGGCGCTGTTCCTGGACCCCAATGACGTCGCGGTCAACGCGATCAAAGAAATGATCGAGGACGCCAAGATCCTCGTGGAGGCCCGTGACAAACGCCGACAGAGGGATCTCAACCGGGCCCGGCAAAGCGTCATCAACGACGAGACCTCCATCCCCTACGAAGAGATCCTGCGTTACCCCGCCGACTGGCCCGAGATTACGTACACCCGGCTGAGCAGCCAGGACGTGTCCGGCGGCGAGTCCGAGGCCGACCGACAGGTCTCCGTTCTACTCAAGGAGCCGGTCCCCATCAGCTTCGAGGCCAACCGCCTGGCCAATGTCATCGACTACCTGCGTAACACCACCGGCGTCAACTTCTTCGTCAACTGGCCGGTCCTCGAGGCCGCCGGCGTCGACCAGGACAGCCTGATCACCCTCACGCTCAACAACGTCCCCGCCGAGCAGGCGCTGAAGCTGGTGCTCCAACAGGTCGGCAGCGAGTTCGACCCGATCAGCTTCTCGATCATCGAGGGCGTCGTGAACATCTCGACGATCCGCGACCTCAGCAAGACCACCGATACCCGCGTCTACGATATCCGCGACCTGCTCGTGCAGGTGCCTAACTTCACCAACGCCCCAAGCTTCGACCTCTCACAAGCCCTGAGCAACACAAGCTCCGGTGGCGGCGGTGGCGGCGGTGGCGGCGGTGGCGGTGGTGGCGGCGGCGGTGGCGGCGGGATCTTTGGCGACAGCAATGATGAAGAAGACGATGAGATCCCCACACGCGAGGAACTGATCGAGCAGATCACCACGCTCATCACCGAGACCGTCGGCGACTTCAACGAATGGTCCGTCAACGGCGGCGACGTCTCCAGCCTCGATGAGCTCAACGGCAACCTCGTCGTCAAGAGCACCCCGGATAACCACCGCAACATCATCGGCCTGCTCTCACAACTCCGCGAGATCCGCTCCGGGCAGATCTCCGTCGAGGCCCGCTTCCTGCTGGTCGACGAGAGCTTCCTTGAAGAGACCGGCTTCGACCTGGACTTCCAGATCAACGACATCGGCTCCAGCTTCGGGCCGATCAAGTTCGCGCAGGACAGCGTCACCATCGCCGACCGGACGGAAACGTCGGTCCGGGCGTCTCCTTTTGGACCTTTCACCAGCGGCGGCCCGGGCCTCTTTGTCCCCGGCAGCGGCTTCACCCCGAGCACCGGACGCGCCGCTGACTTCAGCGTCTCGTTCCTGGAAGACCTCGAGGTCAACCTCCTGGTCCGGGCAACCCAGGCCAGCCAGCGGTCTCTGACACTCACCGCACCAAGGGTCACGTTGTCCAATGGCCAGCGGTCTTATGTCATCGTGGCGACCCAGCGGTCCTTCGTCAGTGACCTCGAACCCATCCCAGACTCCGTCGGTTTCGACCCCACGCTGAGTGTGATCCAGTCCGGTGTCGTGCTGGACGTCGAGGGCACCATCAGTGCCGACCGCCGTTACGTCACCCTGACACTACGCCCAAGCTTGGCGACCGTCCTGACCCCGATCCGCACCGTTCAGACCAGTGGCGGCGGCACCGACACCAACGCGGGTGACGAGGGCAGCAATAACATCATCATCAATCTGCCCACGGGCACCATCGAGGCCCCCGAACTGGAGATCACAAGCATCGCGACAACCGTCAGCATCCCCGACCAGGGCACCCTCCTGATCGGCGGGCAGCGGCTGCTCGGTGAGGTCGAACTTGAGTCCGGTGTGCCGGTCCTGTCCAAGCTCCCGGTCTTCAACCGGCTGTTCACCAACGCCTCTACAGCCAAAGACCAACGGACCCTGCTGATCCTGGTCAAGCCCACGATCATCCTCCAGTCCGAGATCGAAGACCAGCAGTTCCCAGGCCTGATGCAGGACCCCGGTAAATTCAACATCAGCAACAACCTCCGCTGATCATCGGACCCTCAAACTGATCCATCGCAAAAGCCCACGTTCACCGAACGTGGGCTTTTTTTCTATTTATAGCGTTCTCAATCCAAGCGTAGCGTGCGTGGGTAATTTAATAGCCGCCGCGTGACACGCGGCGGGCCCGCGGGGCGTCGCCCCGCGGCTATCAAGAGCAAAGACCGCTACGAACGGATTGAGAATG
>JAJDCV010000333.1 GCA_029260675.1 Phycisphaeraceae bacterium | reverse complement strand
AGGTCGTCGCCGACGAGTTGGACCTTCTTGCCGAGCTTCTCGGTGAGCTTCTTCCAGCCGGCCCAGTCGTTCTCGGCCAGGCCGTCCTCGATCGAGCGGATCGGGTATTTCTCGCACCAGTCGGCCCAGATCCCGATCATGTCATCGGCGGAGATGACCTCGCCGGGGTTCGAGCTGAAGAAGCAGTAGCCTTCTTTGCCGAGTTTCTCGGCCTCGTTCCAGAGCTCGCTGGTCGCAGGATCCAGGGCGACGAAGATCTGCTCGCCGAATTTGTACCCGGCCTTGTCGACGGCCTCTTCGATGACCTTCAAAGCCTCTTCGTTGGACTTGAGGTTAGGTGCGAACCCGCCCTCGTCGCCGACCGCGGTGGACAGGCCCTGCTTCTTGAGGACGCCCTTCAGCGCGTGATAGATCTCGACGCCGGCCCGGAAAGCTTCGCCGAACTCGTCGAAGCCCCAGGGCTGGATCATGAACTCCTGGAAATCGACGGTGTTGTCCGCGTGCTTGCCGCCGTTGAGGATATTCATCATCGGGACGGGCAGGACCTTGGCGTGTGCGCCGCCGAGGTAGCGGTACAGCGGCAGCCCGGTGCTCTCCGCGGCGGCGTGGGCGACGGCCATCGAGACGCCGAGAATGCCGTTGGCGCCGAGCTTGCCTTTGTTGTTCGTGCCGTCAAGTTCGATCATCAGCCCGTCGATGTATTCCTGATCGCGTGCGTCCAGGCCCAGCAGCTCGGGGGCGATCTCGTTGTTGACGTTATCGACCGCCTGCTGGACGCTCTTGCCCAGGTAGTAGTCGTTTTCGCCGTCACGCAACTCAACAGCCTCGTTCTCCCCGGTGCTTGCGCCGGAGGGGACCATGGCCCGGCCGACGGTGCCGTCCGAGAGGTGCGCCTCGACTTCAACGGTGGGGTTGCCGCGCGAATCCAGGACCTGCCGGCCGTGGACAATCTCGATCTCAAAGCTCATGGGGATGCCTCTTAGTTGCGGAGGTTGTGGGTAGGGGGTCAGGCGGGTGCTCGGTAAGCCCCGTGTTCGAGGTTGCGAGATCCAGAGTGTAGCAGGGGGCTGCGCAGTATCCAAACGAACCTGTCGGAAGACATGTCCGGGGCCGGATCAATCAGGAAATCATGTTCTGGTGTGAATCCGTGTGGCTTAGTAGCCGCTGCGGACGTTGACGCTTCGGCCCATGCGGCGCTTGGCGCTGATGAGCTTACGGCCGTTCTTGGTCCGCATCCGGGCGCGGAAGCCGAACTTGCGGGCGCGCTTGATCATGCTGCGTCGTTTGGGGTAATGCGTGGACATCGCGAGCGCTCCTGCGGTCAAAGCCGAGTCAACCGGGGTTGGGGCCTGTCTGGCGGCCGGTCTCGCCGGTTACTTGATCTGGAAAATCACCGACCGATACACGGTATTGCCCCGGTTGTCGGCGGCCCGCAGTGTCAGCACATGCGGGCCCGGGGAAAGATCGGAGATCGTAACGTCCCAGGATTCCTGTGTCGAATCGAAGATCAGGTCGCCGGGGAGGATCGGGTGGTACTCGTCGTCATCATCCAGGGTATACGCCAGGGATTGGATGCTTGACCAGTCGTCCTTGGCCTGTCCGGAAACCTTTATTTCGTCGCCACTTATCGACTGTTCGGCGGTCAGGTCGGGCGGAGAATTATCGACCAGGACCGGGCTGGCCTTGCGGATGGCGGTCATGGCCATATCGCCTGGGTTATCCGGCCGATCATCCGCGGTGACCTTGACGAGGTACCGCCCATCGGGCACACGCCGGGTTTCCCACTCGTAGGTCAACTCCGTCAGGTCCTCCTCGATCAGCAGGGCACGGTCCGACCCGGCCGGCTGATACTCGAGCTTGTAGACCAGCGGGTCGAGGTTGTCGTCGGCGGCTTCCCATTCGATATTCATGATCGTGGCAGGAGGGGCGTCCTGCTCTGCCTCGGGGTAGGCGGCGGTCACCTTGGCGATCACCGGCTTGAGGTTGGGGGTGACATAAGCCGCTTCGACGCGATCGATCACGGGGGTGAGCTCATCCGAACCGGTGAGAGTCAGCCGGTACTGCAGGAACCTCGCCGGCGGCGACTGGACCGCGATCTCCTTGGGTGCCAAGGCGGGCAGATTCTCGTCGGGCATCAGGGCGTGCGCCTGGGACCAGGGGGACCAGGCGGCCTGCTCGGGGTCCTGGACGTTGCCGCTGCGTGTCTCCACGGTCAGCGAGCAACCCTCGGGGATATCGGCGGTGAGGCTCATCGAACCCCACAGGCTGATCTGCGCCGCGTCGAGTGTCGGGCTGGTGTAGATACCACGGTGCCCGTAGCTGCTACCGAGTGTGAATAGCTCGGCGGGGTTGGCGGTGCCCAGGACGGTGGCACCGTCTTCACTAAGCATCATGGCGGGGATCTGCTCGGAGCCTAAATCAACCAGCACCGCGTTCTCGCGGGTGGCCGGGTCGATCACGAAGACCTGCCCTTCGTTGCCGGTCGCCGCCAGGAGTTTGCCGTCGGCCTCGACGAGTTTGAGGATCATGACCGAGTCGCGGAAGACCTCGTGGACGAAGCCCTGGCTATCGATATGGTAGACGGCGTTGCCTTCTTTCTCGGCCGCCGGGGCGCTGACGGGCCGGGATCGGCTTGCCGAGGACGACGAACTGGATCCGCCTCCCCCCATTGATGCGCCCGCCTGCATCTGCCCGGACTTGCGAGCCTTGCTCAGCCGATCGCGGATCAACTCACGCAGCCGGTCGTATTGCTCGGGGCTGGGTTCGGTATCGGTCGCGTTGACCTCGGCCTCATCGCTGACAGAAGCGTCCGCCTGTTCGGTAGTGTCTTCCTCGGTGGCTTCAGCCGTCACTTCGGCTTCGGCCTCGTCAGCCTGATCTTCTTCGATCGGCTCGGGTTCCGGCTCGACGCCTGGGATCTCCCCGGGCTCGGCAGGAGCTTCGGCGTCATCTGGCTCATCCTCCCCCTCGCCGTTGGTCTCTTCGGTGTCGTCGTCGGGCTTACCGGTTTCCTCGCTGGCCGCTTCTTCCAGCCGACCGGGTTTGGCCTGCTCGGCGTCGGCGGTCCCGACGTAGACCGAACCGTCCGATGCCACCAGCAACGCGCCGATCTCCGGCTCCGGGGCGTCAAACATCGCGAACGCCTGATACCCGTCTTCTTCACCGGGCTCCAGACGAAGCACCAGACCGTCCTCATCGGTCCCCGCGAGGATGCGCCCCTGATTATCCATAGCCAGGCAGAGGATGTTCGCCTGCTGAGCGTCAAAGAGTTCGAGCACGGGCTCGGGGTCGTCGGGGTTGATCCCTAACAGCTTGCCCTCGATCCCCGTCGCCGCGAGGATCGCCGGGCCGTTGTATGACTTGGCCGACGGGGTGAGGACGTCCCAGATGTACCGAACGCCCTCTAACTCGACCAGCGTCTTCAGTTCGCCGTCTTCCAGCACCGCAAGCCGGCTGGTCTCGCCGCTGATGGCGACCAGCAGCTTGCCGCCGTACTCGCCCAGCGCGAACACCTGCTCCTCGGGAAGATCGGCGACTTCAATCACCGCGTCGCCGTCCTGCTTTAACAGTTTGCCCTTCGGCCCGGCGGCGAGGTAGACCGTGCCGTCCGCCATCTGGTGCAGGTCGTAAATGATGCTGGCCTCTTCGGGCATCTCGCCAACCGACTTGGACTCGGTCGCGAGCTTCACATCGCCGAGGCTGGTCACCAGCGTGCCATCGACTTCGCCGGGCTCGAAGTCGGCCTCGGTGCTGTGCTGAAAACGCTGCGGCTGGATCGCCGACGCCGCCGTGCCCATCAGGCATACGGATGCCACTGCGAGCAGCAGGTAAAAATACATGCGGGGGGTTCGGGGGAACCGGGGGGACTTAGGCATACCGGGTCTTTCTGTCGTTCAGCACAGCTTGGGCTGTTTCGGTTTCTGCAGGGCGTTTACGGTTTGCGGACGTTCAGTGTGAAGATGACTTCGCCAAGGATCACGGTATCCGCGTCGTAGGCCTGATCGATCAGGCGCATCAGCGGGATCGTTTCGGTGGTGGTGGGGCTCGACAGGATCGCGGCCCGGCTGGACGGCAGACGCGCCATCTCGGTCCGGCCCACGGCGATCCCTTCCAGCGGCAGCATGATCGCCGCATAGATCGCGTCGCTCCGGTAGGCCATCGTTTCCTGGAGGAACTCAACCAGGTCGTCGATGTCCCGGGTCACCGCCAGGTGCGGTTGCGACCCGATCTTCAAAGCCGCATAGGCGCTGGCCCCGCCGATGGTCAAGGGGTAGTCGCCCTCGTCCAGGTCTTCGGGCACCTTCAGTTCGATGCGTCGTTGCTCAAGCTCCCCCGCGTAGTGTTGCAGATCCAGGAGCACGCCGACCGTCTGGCCCGGCGCGACCTCGGACCGGTCAAGCCGGGCCCCGGTGATCATCGCCATCCGGTTGCCTTCTTCGACATCGACCCGGACGCTGATGGACTCGACCTCGAGCGGTTCGTAGGGGTTGATCGCCATCACCGATAACGGCGTGATCATCTCAAATACCGGGTTCACCGCCGTGCCCCCAGCGATCAGCGTGTCCAGCTTGATCACACGCCCGCCGGCGAAACGCATCTCGGCCTCGAACCGGGTGGTGTTCTCGACCGGCAGCGAGTGGACGGTTTCGATGCTGTTATAGACGACGTTCGCGGTGAGGATCGCCGAGAGGGTCGGCTCGTTGACCACGTGGTATTGATACTTGGCGGGCGGCTGCCCGGGCATGTTCACGGTCACATCGACCGGTGCGGTGGTGTACCGCGTTTCTTCGATCCCTACGACGGCGGCGCTTTCGTCCCTGACCAGCGTGCCTACGGGCGTGAGGGTGCCCCCGCTCTTGAAACTGATGGACCGCCGGGGCATGACAAAGTGGACGTAACCGGTGGCCATCGGCACCTTGGCGCTGCCCAGCCCGAACATCGGATGGCCGAACGCCAGCACCTCACCGCCGGGCAGGACGTCGGTCACAGTCCCCGAGGCGCTCAGGTCCATGTCGCCGTACGCCAGCGGGATCGCAAGCACACTGCCGGGTTCGATTGAGGTGGCCTCCGGGTCGATCCCAAACGGCGGGGCACCCGCGATTGCCGAGGCGTCGCTGGAGATACCCAGCAATCCCATCGGCTCAAGCAGCGGCGCAAAGTGCTCCGTCGCCCCCGACGTGCCCAGTGAGATCGGCAGCATCAACGCTCTAGCCGTCGCATCGGCACGAGGCCCCTTGACCGCGGACAGGCCCGTGTTGTCACGGGGTGCAGAATACGGTCCTCCCGTAGCGCGGATCAGCACGTCCCGGACCGCTCGCAGACGTATCCGCCCTAGTGCATTTTCATCACCTGATTGCGGCATCTGATCCAGGCGATCTAACAACTCGATCACCTGACGGGTCGAGCCACCGATTGAGTTTTTTGCCTCGGGTGCCGGGT
>JAJDCV010000332.1 GCA_029260675.1 Phycisphaeraceae bacterium | reverse complement strand
GCCAGCTTCGGATCGTTCATCGAGATCGAGCCCGGCGTCGAGGGCCTTTTGCCGATCAGCGAGATCAGTTGGAAGCGCATCCACAAACCCGACGAGGTCGTCAAGCAAGGCGACGTGCTGCGGCTGGCGGTCATCGGCGTGGACCTGGGTAAACGTCGGATCACACTCAGCCTAAAACAGGCGCAGGGCGACCCCTGGATCGGGGCCGAGCGCAAATTCGCCAAGGACAGCCTCGTCGACGGCAAGGTGATCGGCACCACCGAATTCGGCGCGTTCATCGAATTGGAAACCGGTGTCGAAGGCCTGGTCCACATCTCGGAGCTGGCCAACAAACACGTCGCCGTAGTAACGGACGTCTTGAATGTCGGGGACGCCAAGCAGTTCCGCGTGCTGGATATCAGCGAGGAAGACCGCAAGGTCCGCCTGTCGCTCAAGGCCGTTGACAAACCGGCAGGCGCCTCACACGACCACAGCCACGCGGGCCAGAAGCACGGCCACTCCCAGCCGCACAAGGCCACGCCCAAGCCGCTACGCAAAGACCTCAAGGGCGGGATGGATGCCAAGAGCCTGGGCCAGGGCCTCGGCGGGCTGAGCCTGGACGACTTCAAGTAACCAATGCCTGTTTAGCATAAAGCGTTCTCAATCCATTATTTGCGACATTTGCCCTTGATAGCCGCGGGGCGACGCCCCGCGAGACCGCCGCGTGTCACGCGGCGGCTACAAAATACACACCCACGCACCCTACACATGGATTGAGAACGCCCCAAAGGCTAACAGCTAATGGCTAATGGCTACACTCACGACACACTCATCATCGGCGCAGGCGCAGCGGGCCTGATGGCGGCGATCTTCGCGGGCCGAAACGCTCAACCCCCAAACCAGGTGGCCGTGGTCGACGGTGCCAAGCATATCGGTGCGAAGATTCTTGTCTCCGGCGGCGGTCGATGTAACGTCACCCATGACGTCGTCACGCCCGACGACTTCGCCGGCTCCAAACGCAACCAGATCGCCAAGGTGCTCAAGACCTTCAAAGCAGACGACACCGTCGACTTCTTCGCCGATCTTGGCGTGGATCTCAAACGCGAAAACACCGGCAAGCTATTCCCCACGACCGACCGTGCCAGGACCGTGCTGGACGCCCTGCTCCTGGCCGTGGACAAGGCCAACGCTACGATCCTCAACGAGCATCGCGTCACCGCCGTGTCGCGCCGCGATGACGGGTTCGTCGTCCGCACACAGCAAGGCGACCTGCACACCCGCAAACTCATCCTCGCCACCGGCGGCAAGAGCCTGCCCAAGACCGGCAGCGACGGCCTGGGCTACGGGTTTGCCATATCGCTTGGGCACTCACTAACCAAGACCACGCCCGCACTGGTCCCGCTGGTGTTGTCTGATGGCCACTGGTTGACCCGGCTCTCGGGGCTCACCACAGACGTGGAGCTTGCGGTGGCGTCCTCAACAGGGAAGATCACACGCCGGCAAGCCGGGTCGCTGCTGCTGACCCACTTCGGTTTAAGCGGGCCCGCCGCGATGGATATAAGCCGGCACTGGATCGCCGCCCACAACATCGACCCGGGGACGAAGTTGCTCATCAACTTCCTGCCCGGCCGAACTTTCGAGCAGATCGAAGCCGAACTCGTCGCGTTGACCGAATCACATGGCGGGGCAGGGATCACCAGCCTGCTGTACGACTACGTTCAAAGACGCTTAGCTCACACGCTTGTCGCAGATGGCGCAGATGTTGACCCTACCACCCCCATGGCACAACTCAACAAGCCCCAACGCCGAGCGGTGGTCAAGGCCCTGACCGCTCTGCCCGTGCCGATTGTCCGTGACCGCGGCTACCTGTTCGCCGAAGTCACCGCAGGCGGCGTGCCGCTCTCGGAGATCAACCTGTCGACGATGGCGTCACGCAAATGCCCGGGCCTATACCTCTGCGGCGAGCTCCTCGACGTGGACGGCCGGATCGGCGGGTACAACTTCCAATGGGCCTGGGCCTCGGGCCGACTGGCGGGCATGTCCGCAGCGATCGGGTAGCATGTGACCCCGGGAACGGGCCGGGGCAGGAAACATCGGATCATGCACACCTTCTACCGACAGCTACCCAACCAACTGACGATGCTTCGGCTGGTGCTGGCGGCGGTGTTCTTTGTACTGCTGAACTGCTACCGCTACGGCGCAGAAAGCCCGGCCTGGCTGCTGCCGATCGCGATCGTGGTCTTTATCCTGGCGGCGATCACCGATTCATTAGACGGGTACCTGGCCCGCCGGTGGCACGTCGAGTCGAAGTTCGGCCGGATCATGGACCCGTTCTGCGACAAGGTCCTGGTCATCGGCGCGTTTGTGTACTTGGCCGGCCCCCGGTTCATCATCCCGGGAGCGGTAGAGGTCGGCGACATCGACTTCTTCAGCATGGTCTCCGGGGTCTACCCCTGGATGGTCGCGGTGATCCTCTCCCGCGAACTGCTGGTCACCGCGATCCGAGGCGAGCTGGAAGGCGAAGGCGTCAAGTTCGGCGCCAACGTCTGGGGGAAACTGAAGATGATCCTCCAATCGGTGGTGATCCCGGTGGTGCTCGCGATCGTCTGGCTGGACCCGCGCAACGACGGCTGGCAATGGCTGGCCTGGGTGCGTGATGTACTGGTCTACCTGACGGTGATCGTCACCGTGCTAAGCGGCATCCCCTACATCACCGGCGCGGCGCGGGCGTCGCAAAATGACGCCGCTTGATTCATCTACCTCTACCCCTCAGCCCCCGGCTCCGCCGGGGGACCGTTGGTTCATTGGGCGCAATCCCCCGGCAGAGCCGGGGGCTGTGGTTAGAGATATAAATGAAGATTGTTACGCCAAACGCTTCGACGCGACGGTCCCCGCTTTGGTCGTTTTCACGTCGTAGCCCGCATCGATGATCTGCTGACGGATTGCATCAGCTTCGTCGAAATCTTTCTTCGCGCGAGCCGCATCTAGTTTTTGACATAGATCTTGTATCTGCTTATCTGCTGATGTAACCATAGATGCCTGATCATTTCCCAGTACTATTTCATCGCTAAGACTCGGCAAGCCAAGGATGCTATTGAAACGGTCATATACACCTAAGGATTCAGTTGAAAATTTCGGATTAGACCTGATCCATTGATGCACCACACCCAGTGCTCCACTTATATTGAGATCGTCACTAAGCGCACCAGAAAATTCTTTAACAACTGGATGGTCATGGGAAATCGCATCCGCCTCAGCATTCATTTTGACAAAATCGGGCGCGTATCGGTTATGTAGATCTGCAACTAATGTATTAGACATATTTAACAATCGACGTATTGCACTCGCCGAATCCGCCAACCCCTTGGCGGTGAAGTTGATGTTGGATCGGTAGTGGCCCTTGAGTAGCTCGTAGCGCAGCACCGCCGGATCGACCGGTCGGCCGGTGACTCTGCCTTCCAATACATCGCGGACGGTATGGAAGTTGCCCTTGGATTTGGACATCTTCTCGCCCTCGACCAGCAGGAACCGAGTGTGCAGCCAGAAGTTGGCGAAGCGGTCGTTGCCGGAGCTGCCGCAGGACTGGGCGATCTCGCATTCGTGGTGTGGGAAGATGTTGTCCTCGCCGCCGGTGTGGATATCGATGGTGTCCCGGCCGAGTAACGCCCTGGCCATCGCGGAGCACTCGATGTGCCAGCCGGGGTAACCCTCGCCCCAGGGCGAGTCCCACTTCATCAGGTGCGACGCGTCCGGCTTCCACAACAGGAAGTCCGCGGCGTGGCGTTTGTGAGCCTGGTGCGAATCCTCGACCCGGCCACCGGCACCGCCCTTGAGCTTATCCAGGCTGTTGCCGGACAGACGGCCGTACTCGGGGAAGCTCTGCACGCTGAAATAGACCGCACCGTCTTCGGCGATGTAGGCGTGGTCCTTTTCGATCAGCAAGTTGATCATCGGGATCATGTTCGGCGCGACGTGGTCGGTGGCACGCGGCATCTGCCCGGGGTATTCGTCGGCGATCTTCAGCCCCAACAGCTTCGCGTCTTCAATGAAGGCTTTGGTGAAGAACTCGGCAACCGCATATGGATCGTCCGGGTTCTCGATCAAGGCCGCCCCCTGCTTCTTGGATTCCTTGAGCCGGGTCGCGGCGGCGGCCATCTTGTCCTCGCCCCCGCCATCGGCGAGCTGGTCGTCGGTCATGTGCCCGACGTCGGTGATATTCATCACCTGATCCACCTTGTATCCGGCGAACTCAAGCGTGCGACGCAACAGGTCGGCGAAGAGAA
>JAJDCV010000331.1 GCA_029260675.1 Phycisphaeraceae bacterium | reverse complement strand
TTGCACGCCCCTCGGCCTGATGGGTTTATAGGCATCCTCGCCGATGAACCCATCGGTGCGTTCGAAATTGTCGGCGGTCTGACACAAAGCGGTTTACGCGATCGAGTCGGTCTGACGCAACTTGTACTCTACGACGTACCCGAGCCGGGGAGTGTGCTGGTCATGGCAACAAGTATGCTTGCGATGTTGCGGAGTCGGTGTAGGCACTGAAGCCTAATCCCACAAAACTCAGTCCACCACTAAGATCATCATAATGATCATTGATCTACAGGATCACCCTGTGGGTCGATCATCTATTTGGTGCCTATATGGCGCACCAGCAGGCACTGATGGGGTTTTAAGGCGTAGTGCGAAGCCTGAGATTGCTATCCCGAAAAGACGCCCAAAGAATCGTCTTGACAGGGGTGTCCGCAGAGCCCCCGGCTTGACCTTGGGGCTTGTGGCGTCGATACTTGGAGCCCTGAAATGGACTGTCCCGGGCACCGGTTTGACGCCGGCGAGCCCGGTTTCCCCCGGCCTGAGTCGGCCGGTCGGGTGCGGCGTACGGCCCGCCTGACCTTGGCCCCTGCCCCGGAGATGCACTCGTATGAAAATGACCTACATGGTTCGATCGCTGCTGGTTTTGGTGTTGTTGGCGGCTGTAGGCTGTGGCGGGTGGTCGCGCCGGCCAAGTTCGTCGGGGCTGCTGATCGAGCCCGCCGACGCGGCCCGGCTGGGCTATATGGTGAACTGGTCGACGAACCTGAACGTGCCCCGGCGGCACGGGTTGTCGTCGGTGACGCTGCTGGGTGACGTGCTGTACACCGTCGAGTCGCCGGGCAACCTGGTGTCCGCGGTCTCGGTGCGTGACGGGAAGTTGCTCTGGCATCGGGTGATTGGCGAGCCAACCGAAGCGATCTACCCGCCTGTCCGCGATGATGAGCGGGTCTATTTTAATAACGACACACTGATCTTCACCCTCGGCGCCGCGCACGGCGACCTGATCGCTTCGGCGGACCTGGCGGAGGTGGTCGAGACCGGGCCGGTCCTGATCGGCCGATACGCGATCTTCGGCGGGTCCAACGGCACGGTGTTCGCTCACGACCTGGACGCCGGCTACGCCAAGTGGTCCTACCAGTTGTCCGGTGGCGTGGTCGTGCCCCCGGTGGCATCCCAACAGAACGTCTTTCTCGCCGACAGCAAGGGTGTGTACGCGGCGCTGCGGGCGGATAGCGGCGAGTTGATCTTCCGGGGCCGGACATTCGGGCCGTTAACGGCGGAGCCTGCCTCGACACGGGGCGGGTTTTTCGTCCCCTCCCAAGACCAGTCGCTGTACGCTCTGAACCGGGTCACGGGTAAAGATACCTGGGTGCACCGGACCGCGACCCCGCTGACTCAGGCCCCCGCCGCGTTAGGCCAGGCGGTGTACCTGCCGCTAGATGGTTCCGGTCTGGTTGCCCTGAGCGCGGCCGACGGCGAGGAACGCTGGACCAGCGAGCTGCCCGCCCAGGCGGTGCATGCCCAAGACGGTCAGGTGCTGCTGCACTACCCCGGCGGTCTGCGTTGGGTCGACGAGAAGACCGGGCGCGTGATTGAAGATGTGCAGACCATGCCGTTACAGAAGGTCATCCCCTTACCCAACGACGGCGTGTTGATCGTGTCGCCCGGCGGGCGGATCCACAGGCTGAATCCCAAGCGGTAATCCACTTTCCGCACGACCCGACACGGCCCCTACACTTAACCCGACACCACCACACGACCTCATTATGTCCAACCTCGTTCAGATCAAGACAGCACTGGTCTCTGTCAGCGACAAGACCGACCTGGTCCCCTTCGCCCGCAAGCTGGTGGGTTACGGCGTGACCATTATCTCGACCGGCGGGACCGCGCGGGCACTGGGCGAAGCCGGTATCGACGTCACCCCGATCGACCAGGTCACCGGCTTCCCCGAGATGATGGACGGGCGGGTCAAGACCCTGCACCCCAAGGTCCACGGCGGCCTGCTGTCGCTGCGCGACAAGCCCGACCACGCCCAGGCGATGACCGACCACGGCATCACCGCCATCGACATGGTTTGCGTCAACCTCTACCCATTCGTGAAGACCGTCGCGCAACCCGACGTCACCGACGACGACGCGATCGAGCAGATCGACATCGGCGGGCCTTCCATGATCCGCAGCGCCGCCAAGAACCACCGCTACGTCACCTGTGTCACCGACCCCAAGCAGTACGACCAGGTCGGCAACGACATCGACACGAACAAGGGAAGCACCAGTTTCACCCTCCGAAGACGCCTGGCGACCGCCGCCTTTAAACGGACCAGCACCTACGACCAGGCGATCCACGACTGGCTGGCCAACCGGTAGCACACCGCGTATCCATCTGACCGTCCGTCGGCATCCGGCATGCGCCGACAACCCGCTCAGCGCCCCTTACCCACCCGCCTTACCCGGGGCATTGACCCCAGTTACCCCGGACATTGACCCCAGTCATTAATTTACATATATAATTTATATTTGATGTTATTGACGGGCGGATCGGCGGATAGTTCTCGCGAACACACATGATGCATCCGTGCCAGTGGGTGCGTTTTTGGCGATGGGGTCTGCTTCAAGCCCGGAGCGGTCCGCGTGATGAGCTCAGCGTCTACTTCAAGATCGATGCGACCTGTTGATTGAATTCGGCGGCGGCATGGCCGACGGCGGATTGCCATTCAACGCTCGTATCTCTCTGGTGCGCGTAGATGACGGACCGGCTGGCGGTGATGATCGCGCCGGTGCCGTCGGGCTTGAAGCAGGCCTTCACATCCTCCGCCCCGCCGCCCTGCGCTCCGAAGCCGGGGACAAGAAAGAGCTGCTGCGGCATGATTTCGCGTAACGCAGCGGCGTCCTGCGGCTTGGTCGCGCCTACGACCGCGCCAAGCAGGCTGTAGCCGGATTCACCGATATACCCCGGCTCGGCGGCGCCGAGTTCGGCGACGATCTGCGCAACGGCTTGGCCGACCGTGCGGCCGTCAGATAGTGGTAACCCCTGCAGCGCGTCGCCGCCGGGGTTGCTGGTTCGGACCAGGGCGAACAGGCCCGCCCCCGTGTTTTCCGCGGCGACCGTGAAAGGTTCCAGTCCATCCGCCCCGAGGTATGCATTGACCGTCAGCGCATCGGCGGCCGCGTCGCCTTCGAAGAATCCCGCCGCGTAGTGGGCCGAACTCAAACCGATGTCGCCGCGCTTCCCATCAGCGATCACGAGAAGGCCAAGCGACCTGGCCCGGATCACTAAACGCTCATACACCGCATAGCCTCGCGAACCGTAGCGTTCAAAGCAGGCGAGTTGAGGCTTGACCGCCGGGGTGTGCTCTGCGACCGCGTCGATCACGCCTTCACACCACCGTTCGATCCGCTCGACCGGGTCGCTCCCCTGCAGGGCATCGGGCAGGCGTTCGATCACCGGGTCCAGGCCTACACAGATCGGCGAGCCTTTGGTCTTGATCGCTTCGAGCAGGCGGTCAGCGAAGTGTTTGATTGTTTGGCTCCTGGAAAGTTCGCGGGATTGTAGTCAATCACGATGATTTTGCACGATCACACGTCAACCGCGCCCAAGCTGCGGGCGGAGCATCCACAAGAACGCCGGCCCACCAACGATCGCCGTGAAGATCCCGATCGGCATCAGGCCGATCCCAAGCCATAGGTTCAGCGCGGCGCTCGTCGTGTCGGCGGTAATTACCAGTGCCGCCCCCAAGAGCGCCGACCCGATCAGCAACGGGCCGTGACGCGGCCCCAGTAGCAGGCGGGCGATATGCGGGCAGATCAACCCGACAAACGCGATCGGCCCCGCGAGCACCACCGCGCCGGCCGCTAAAAGGCTCGCCACCGCGAACAGCAACGCACGCAGCCGAGGCAGGTTGACCCCCAGGCTCTCCGCCTCTGAGTCCGACGTCGTGGCGACGTCCATCGCACGCGAGTTCGCCAGTAGTAGTACAAAACCCAACACCGTCACCCCCGCGATCAACCCTAGGGAAGCAACACCGACATCGCCGTCCAGGTTGCCCATCATCCAGCGCGAAATATCGTCGCGGATCCCGCCGGGCCCGACCAGGTAGTTCATCATCAGGATCAAAGCCCCGCAGATCGTGCTAAGCACCACACCCGTCAGCAGCAGTCCTAATGGGTCGATCACGCCCCTACGCCGCCCGGCGAGGAAGACGATCAGCATGATCGCCGCCGCCCCCATCACCGCACCGCCGGCGTTCGTGCCCACCGCTACCTCATCGCGAATCAGGTAATGAAGATACGACTGCACCATGATCCCCGCCCCCGCCCCCGTCGAGAGCCCGAGGATGTAAGGCTCCGCCAGCGGGTTGCGCAGAAGCGTCTGAAGCGACACACCGCTTACCGACAACGCGACGCCGACGACCAGACCAATCAGCATCCGCAAGACACGGTCGCGGATAACAATGTCTCCATGCACACCGGTGGGCCAACCCAGGTCAGCCGACCCGATCAAGAGCCGCGCAGCTACCGCCGCAAGCATCACCAGCCCCAGCACGGATAACATCACCACGATGCGCAGGCCGGTCTTGTTTGCCGCGTGTTCACTCATGGGTTGTCCCGATGTGCGACAGAGATATCTTCCTCTAAATCAGCGAATACCTCATCGATCTGCCGGGCAACCTCGGGGTGGATCGCCTTGGCCATCTCGGCGCAGACCCGTGTGATCGACGTACTGGGCAACAGGGCAAGGGGGTCGTTGATCACGTGGACCCGGCCATCCTCTATCGCGGGGATCGGCAACCCCGTGAACGGCGCGAGCCTGGGGTCGTTGTCTTTGATCTGTGGCGCGTCGGGTTGGAGGAATAGGATGACCTGCGGCGCAAGCGCCAGCAGCGACTCACGGTCGTACTCCGGAGCGGTCACGGTCGCGTCCGCTGCGACGTTTAATCCCCCAGCGAACCAGAGTAATTCGTCATGCACGGTCCCGGGCCCGCAGGCCATCACCGGCCCGGAGCCGATCACCAGCAGCACGGTCGGCTTATCAAGCGGCGCGGTCAATGATTCGATCCCGGCAAGCTGCCGCAGCATCCGCAGCTTCAACGCCAGCGCCGCCTCGGACACACCCAGCGCCTCGCCCAGGCTTACATTACTCCCTTCACCTGGCAGCTCGTCATACAGCACACGGCCGATGTCATGGATACTCAGCGGGAACGGGAAGGTGTACAACCCGAACAATCCCTGCCCGGCCAGGTCACTGAGCCGCGCGGGCGGGCCGCCGGGTCCGACCATCATCAACACGTGGGTTGGGCGTGTCGTCAGGAGCACCTCGGTATCGACCGCGTTGTAGTTTCCAACTATCGGCAGCCCCGGCGGCGCGGCGGTCTCGTACTCAGCCACTCCCACGATCGCGCTAGACAGCCCAAGGTCCACGATCATCTG
>JAJDCV010000330.1 GCA_029260675.1 Phycisphaeraceae bacterium | reverse complement strand
AGTGTTTCAGCGGTAGGGGGGGTAAGCGTGGGCATGATTCGGGTATCGGGTGTCGGGGTTCGGGTATCGGTTCAGTAGCTAACAGCTAACTACTAACTACGTTTTATCCCCCGCCAACCAGCGTGACCAGCTCGACCTTGTCGCCGTCTTTAAGGGGCGTCTCTTCGTGAAGCCGCTTGGGGACGACTTGCCGGTTGACCTCGACGGCGACGGCCTGCTCGCCCAGGCCCAGGGCCACGACCAGCTCGCGGACGTTGCCCGCCTCGACACGCTGGGGTTCGCCGTTGATAATCAGTTGCAAGGTCATGGTTGGCCTTAGTGTATCGGATCGTTCTATGAGGATTACGAGCGGAGCCAGGTAATGAAGTCAAAGGGCATATCTCTGTGGGGGTGTTGGATTGTAGTCACGATGCTGCTATTGGTGTCGGGTTGCGGTGACGAGTCTTCGCCATCGCAAGGGGTTCAACAGGAAGTCCCGCAGGCTGGGCAACAGGTTGAACATCTACAAGTCGTGGAATTAAAAGATATTGAGTTGATCATCGCCCAGGCCGCCGCCGAGGATCGGGTGTTGGTGATCGACTTCTGGGCGACCTGGTGCCTGCCTTGTGTGCAGATGTTCCCGGAACTGCACGAGGGGCTCGTGGGGCTGGGCGACCAGGTCCGGGCGGTCTCTGTGACGCTGGACGACCCCACCCGTGAAGCCGCCGCGATCGCGTTTTTGAGCGAACAGCACGCCCTGGCGGACGCCTACATCTTTAAGTCCGACTCCGCCGCCCAGCAGGCCCTGGCGGACGGTATGGGGGAGCGTTGGAACAACCTCGCGGTCCCGGCTATCTTGGTCTACGATCCCCACGAGGGTCTGGTCGGTGAGTTCCTCGAAGGCGTGGGGGACGCGCCCAAGATCATCGAGTTGGTGAGCACGTTGTTGGCATCAGGCCAGGAAGACCAGCCATGAGAATGACCGAAGAGGCGACCAGCCCGCTCTACGACCTGTGGGCGAAATTCTACGACTACACCTTCGGGGCACTGGTCCGCAATCGCCAGACGCGGGCGCTGCAACAACTACGCCCGGCTCCCGGGGAGACGGTCCTGGACATCGGCGTCGGCACGGGGATGACACTCAAGCACTACCGCAGGGACATCACTGTCGTCGGCATGGACCTCTCCGCCGGTATGCTTGCCAAGGCCCGCAAAAAGATCCAACGCGATCAGCTGGACCACTGCGTGCTCGTGCAGGGCGACGCGATGGCCCCGCCGTTTGCCGATCACAGCTTCGACCACGTCATGATCACGCACGTCGTCAGCGTCGTCAGCGACCCCCAGAAACTGATGCGCTGGGCCCGGCGGATGGTCAAGCCCGGCGGGCGGATCGTCGTGCTTAACCACTTCCTGAGCACCAACCCGTTCCTGGCGTGGTGGGAAAAAACCCTCAACCCGATCTTCGTGAAGATCGGCTGGCACAGCGACCTGGCGCTGGAGGATTGCCTGCAAGGCACGGATCTGTCGGTGCAGTACAACTTCAAGATGAGCCACTTCGATCTCTGGCAGATCGTCGTGCTGGGCGAAAATCAATCGGGCCTGTCCCGGCAGGTCAAGCCCCCGACGGTCGTGTCCAGCGACGGCCCGGCGGGCAAGTCCCACGCCGCCCTCGCCATGGACTGACCTTCGTTATCCACTTTGGTTTACACGTCCCACCGGCCGTGATCGACTTATGCCGTTTGTTTGCCGCCCCCGGTGCGGCGGCGTATATTCGCCTGTCGCAAACGCTTGGGGACGCTCGCCTATGAACACACGCACAGACCACGCCTGGGGTGACACGAAACAGACCCCGAGGCGGCGGATGCGCTGCTGGTTTCAGTTCGGCTGGGCGGTGGCGCTTACAGCGTTAGGCGTGCAGTTGATCTTCACCCACCATGTCACCGCGGCCGGCGAGGGCGTCTCGGCTGCTCCGACCGTGTCAAGCCCGTTAGCCGACCCGGTGGTCCACGGCGACGCGGCCTTCTTCGCACGCAAAGTCACGGCCTGGGAAAACGGCAGCGCGTCCTACCTCCTTCTCGAAGGTGACGCCGGCTTCTCCATAGGGGTGTACGGCTTCCGCGCCGACGCGGCCGTGGTCAGGATCGACACCGAGCAGGTCCCCGGCAAACCCGTCAGGCACCTGTCGATCTATTTAGACAACGCAAGGCACCTGCGCGGCGCGGGCCCGGTCAGCGCCCAGGCCAAACGCCTCTTGGTCACCGCCTCGACGACCGGAGAGATCCAGGTCCATAACGACTTATTCACCCAGGAAGATAGCGCCCCGGGCCACGCCCTGATCGACGACGCCGACGCCCGGTTCCAGCGGCGACAGGCGGCGCTGGCGCGGGTGACGATCCAGGCACCGACCGACCCCCTGTTCGACCCGGCGATCTTCGAGTCACGGCTGGCCAAACAGCGCGAGGCCGAGCGGCCCGCCCGCCCGACACCAAGACCTCAAACTGAAACACCAACCCAACCACCAGCCGACACGACGACACCACCGACCATAGTTCAGGCACCCGCCCCGACACCCCAGCCAATCCCAAACGCACAGACGACTCCTGATCAGGTTCAGGCTAAAATGTCCACGCAGGCCGATACCGGTGAAAAACAGACGCCCGACACGCCAACCACGACGGTCGCCGAAGCACCCGCGAGAGACGACAACGTCCTGCCGACCAAGGGCACGGTCAGCCTCAACGCCGACCGGGTCGTGATCGATCAGGGCGATGATGAATCCACCGTGATGCTGATCGGGAACGTACGGCTTTTTTACGGGGATTTTGAGAAACAGCGTGAGGTGTCGCTCCGTGCCGAGCGCGTCGTGGTGTTCCTGGATGGCAAAGACGCAGACGCCCGGCTCGCCCCAAGCGAGGTGGACGCGGGCCGTGTCCGTGGGATCTACCTCGAAGACAACGTGATCGTGACCGACACCGGCTTCACGGTCCGCGCCCCCCGGGTGTACTACGACGTCCGGCAGAACAAGGCCACGCTCCTTGAGGCCGTCATGTACAGCTACGACGCGACCCGTCAGCTCCCCCTGTACATGCGGGCCGAAACCGTCCGCCAGACCTCGGCCACAAGCTTCGAGGCCGAGGAAGTCCAGCTGACCACCAGCGAGTTCGCCGAACCCCATTTTGCGATCGGTGCCGCACGGATCACCCTCGATCAGGAACAGGTCGCAGGCGGTACCCCTGAAAACCCAGGTGCTTCCGGGATCTCAAACAAATTTACCGCCAAACACACCACGCTGCGTGTCCGCGGTGCCCCGGTGTTTTACTGGCCCTACCTGGAGGGCAGCCCGGCGGATGTCCCGATCAAGAAAGTCAAGGCCGGATACGACAGCGACACCGGCCCGGAGATTGAAACGGTTTGGGATGTCTTCGCGCTTGCCGGCCGGGAGGCACCCCAAGGCGTCGAACTTCTGGCACGCAATGACTGGATCGGCGAACACGGCGCCGCTGTGGGCGCGGATCTGGAGTACGGCCTTGACAACATGTTCGGCCGGGCCCAGGCCTACCTCCTGCTCGACGACAACGGCACCGACGAGATCGGCGGCCGACGCGACATCGATCAGGACGGCGGCGCACGCGGCTTCTACCAGTGGCAACACCGTCACGACCTGGACAACGGCTCGGAGCTCTCGATCGAAAGCGCCTTCGTCTCCGACGAGACCTTCCTCGAAGAGTTCTTCCGCGACGAAGCAAACGAAGCCAAGCAGTACGAGAACTCGATCTACTGGAAGACGCAGCAGGGCGACCGGGCACTGACCTTCCTGACTCGCTACGACTCGACCAGCTTCACGCCCCAACTCACCACCCTTCAAACACCCGGCTACACCGTCGACAAGGCCCCCGAGGTCGCCTACTACCGCACGGGCACCAGCTTCGGCGGCGATCGGCTGACCTGGTTCAGCGAAAACCGCGCCGGGTTTGTCCGCGCCAGGCCCGGGGAAGACACGCCTTTCGACCGCGGATTCAGCAGCCCCGCGTCCATGACACTCTTTGGGATCCCCAACACCACCGCGTTTGACGATGCGCTCTTCGCCACCGGCGTCCCGGATGAGTGGGTCTTCCGGGCAGACTCCCGGCAGGAAGTCAGTGCGCCGATGGACTTCAACGATGTCCGCGTCGTGCCCTACGCCGTCGGCCGGATCACCGCGTATGACGAAGACTTCTCCGCCTTCGCCGGCGAAGACGAAAAACTACGGCTCTGGGGTTCGCTGGGCGCCCGCGCGTCCACGTCCAGGCAAAAAACCTACGATAAAAACAGCCAGCTGCTGGACGTCAACGGCATCCGCCACGTCGTCGAGCCCAGCGTCGATCTGTTTTTCTCGGGCGCAAACATCGACTCCGACGACCTGCCGATCTACGACGCCGACATCGAAGGCCTGCAGGAGGGCGCGGGGCTCCGCCTTGGGTTGACCAACACCTTGCAAACCAAGCGAGGCGGCCCGGGGCGGCAACGCTCTGTCGACTGGGTCATCCTCAAGACCGACCTGGTCCTCCGCAGCGACGACTCGGATGTGTCCACCGACATCGCACGCTTCTTCGACTACCGCCCTGAGCACAGCGTCGGGGGCGACCACCTCTACACCGAGCTGCTGTGGATGGTCACCGACACCCTCGGGCTTGCCGGCGAGCTGACCCACAGCCTGGAGACAGACCGCGTGGTGCAGTGGCGCTTCGGCGGGACGCTCCAGCACAACCCCCGCTTCAGCTCGTTTGTCCGCTACGACGAGATCGACATCCTCGATAGCCGGCTGCTTTCCTACGGCTTCACCTACATCCTCACGGTCAAGTACGAGATGGGCTTCCGCCAGCGGATCGACTTTGCCCGTGACGAGTCCCGGTCGGTTGATGTCTGGCTGGAACGTCGGGTACCCAAATGGCGGGTCCGTCTGACCGCCAACGTCGACGAGATCGAGGACAACCAGACCATCGGCATCGTCCTGATCCCCGAAGGCTTCGGCGGCGGGCCGAGCCCGTTGATCCGCTGATCCGCTGGAAGCGGATCAGAAAGCAGGAAACGCAGGAAATTTAGAAAATAGAAAATCCGGACAAAGAGACTGGAACTGTCCCTTAGGCGGGCTCTTATTTCCTGTTTTCTAAATTTAGCGGCTTGAGCCGCTGTGAAGGCCGTCCTGCGTTTCCTGCTTTTCCCCACCCCCGCTATACTGACCGACTCGAATAACCATCCCCGGATTCCCCACCCGGAATCCCCCGGAGACCCTCACGGTGCTCAAGTTCTTCAGAAAATACAACAAGTGGATCCTCGGCGTCGGCGGCAGCCTGCTGATGGTCGTCTTCCTGATCCAGCCGGTCATGTCGATGTTCCAGGCCGACCCCTTGCAGATCAGCTTGGCCACGTTCGACGGCGGGGAACTCGTCCGCGGCGACGTGATCTTGGCGGACAACGAGCTGAACCTGCTTCGGCAGTTCGGGCTGTACCTGGACCGCGACCCCGATGAAGACAACAGCAACAACGACCCGATGCGGTTGGCGCTGATCCTCAAGGACGCGCAGCGGCTGGGGCTGTCGGCCAGCCTGCGCGAGGTCGAGCTGTTGCAACTGGAGCTGGGGCTGTCCGCGGCGGATGTGGAGCTGGTCGCCAGCCGGCGAAACGCCACCCCGGGCTATGTCCGCCAGGCGTTGCGGCACTGGTTGATCGTTCAGAAGTACAAGGAACTCGCCGCCGGGCAGTCGCACCTCTCGGGTACGGAACGCGCCAGGCTGATCCGCGGCGGGCTCAATGACCCTCAATCGTTTAGGATTTACGAGGCGATGGCCTACGGCACGAGCCGGCAGAGCAAGCCCCTGGTCGAGCACTTCCTCCAGGACCAGGGCGCCCAGGTCTCCGGCCAGGTCGTGCTGATCCCGGCCTCGCAATTCATATCGGATACACCCACGCCCTCCGAGGCGGAAGCCGAGGCGCTCTACGAACAATTCAAGGACGCGCTGCCCGGCCGCGGTGAGCCTTACGGGTTTGGCTACCGCGTCCCCGACCGCGTCAAGATCGAGTACCTGACGATCTCGATGGACCAGGCCCGGCAGTGGGTGAAGGTCTCCGAATCAGACGCGATGGGCCATTACCGCAAGTACCCCCAGCGGTTCGGCGGCGAAGAAGCAACATTCGAGACCGAGGCGGTTGAGCCCAAGCCCTACGAACAGGTCCGCGATGATGTGATCGAAAACCTCACCAGCCAGCTCGCGTTCGAGATGGTCGAGAAGATGGCCAAGGCCGCCTACGGGTACTTCTACGAAGACACACGCGGCATGGCCAAGCAGGACGATTACCGGGTCATCGATGACGCTACGGCGTTGACCTCGATGCGCGAGGTCGCCGACCGGCTCGAAGGGGAATACGGCATGCTGCCGGCGGTGCAGACCTCGGAAGGCGGCTGGGTGAACGCCGAGGCCCTGGCCGGACTTGCGGGGATCGGTCAAAGCCGGCTGGCGGACAACCTGCGTGTGGAGTTCACGTCGTTTGTCCTCAGCACCCGGGAGTTGAACCCCTCAACGGACAACCCGCTGCTGCCTCGGCGTCTGCAGGTCGGCCTGGCCGGCTCGCCGTTGATGGGGATCGATGGGTCACGCTACCTCTTCCGCCTGACCGCCGCCGAGCCCTCGCACCTGCCTGAATCGTTAGACGCGGTAAGAGCGAAAGTCACGCAGGACACCCGCCTGTTGAATGCCTATCAGAAGCTGCTTAAAGAATCGGATAGCTGGCAGGGGCAGGCCGTGAGTGAAGGGCTGGACGCGGTCGCCACCCGGGCCGAGACGACCGTTGTCCCGCTGCCCCCGACGCCCCGCCGTGTGCCGCTTGCCAGCGGCCTGCTCGCGGCGCCCTCGCTCCCGGCGGTGGGGCAGAGTGACCGCTTTATCGAGGCCTTCTTCTCGACCGCGAACAGCGCCCGACAGGAAGGTGAAATCCAGGACGCCGCCGCCGATGCGGTGACCGGTGCCGTGGGGATCGACACCAGCCTGGCCCTGGCCGTCTACCGGGTCGACAGCTACCAGCCGCTGACCCGTGAGGAGTACAACGCCGACGCCAACAACCCGCTGCTCCCGATGATGATCGATGCAACCGTCCTGGCACAGGCCCGCGCGGAAAACCCGCTGTCTTTCAAGGCCCTGGCCCACCGCCTGAACTTCCAGGACGACCGTGGGGATGAGGGGGAAGAAGAGGATGCCGATGAGGTCGATGAGGTCGAATCCGCGGATGAGGATTCGTAAAAGCGGGAAGTTCTAAAGCAGGAAACGCAGGACGGCCTCAACAGCGGAACGCTAAAACAGAAAATAAGAATCAGTGTACAGAACGGCTACTGTGTGCCAGTCCGAATTTCCTGCTTTCCAAATTTCCTGCGTTTCCTACTGTTCTTATCCTACTGATGACCCCGCGGGAACGGCCTTGGACGGCGACAGGACAACGACGTCTGCGAGCTCTTCGCCGTCCATCGCGCTGGCGGCCAGCAGCATGCCGTTGGACTCTTCGCCACGGATCTTTCGCGGCTTGAGGTTAGTGACCACAACGATCTGCCTGCCCACCAGGTTTTCCGGGTCGTAGAACTGCTTGATCCCGGCACAGATCTGCCGCTGGTGGTCGCCCAGATCCACCTGCAATTTCAGCAGGCGGTCGGCGTCCGGGTGCGGCTCGGCGGCGGTGACGGTGGCGACGCGCAGGTCCAGCTTGATAAAGTCGTCGATTTGGATGGTCGGCTTGGGGTCCATATGATTCTCCGTGTAAGGCCGGCACCGGGCCGGGCCGCAGAAGATAACGGATATGCCCGACGCCGTCGCCCCGGTGACGCGGCAGCAGCGACCAAACCCTTTGCCCACAAGCAACCCGACCAAGCAGACGCCGGCCCCGGACCCCACCAGGGATTCCCCCACGCCAACCGCCAAGCCGCGCCGGCGGTGGCTCCGGGCCGTGATCCTTGTGTTGGCGTTGTGCGCGATATGCCTGGGCGTGGTTTCCTACATGACCCGATCGGCCCGGCTGATCAGGGTGGCCGAGTCATTCCTGGAAGACTCGGTGGGCTGCGAGGCGCGTGTCGGGGGGGTCAATCTGACGTGGGACGGCGTGCTGACGGTGGATGGGATCGACCTGTCGGTCCCTGGGGGCAGCGGCGAATCGGCCAGGCTCCTGCACTCGGATCGGGTCGTGGTCGAGTTCCGCCTCTTGCCGCTGCTGATCGGCCGGGCCCGCGCCGCATCGGTTGCGCTGACCCAGCCGACACTGTACCTGACCGAGGACCTGGACGACGGCCGGTTCAATTACGAGAAGCTGATCACCCTACCGTCAGACGAGAACGACAGGGGGGGGCTGCCCAAAGTGCTTCCGGAGCTGTTTCTAAGCGGCGGCGAGGTGCGTTTCGGGCAGGTCGTTTCGGGGGTCTATCAGCCGGTTCAAACCTTTGCGTTTGACGGCGCCCTCGCCGCCGATGATAGCCGGGCGGGCGGGTACACCTTTAGCCTCAACCAGGACGCCGGTGAGCAAACCCGGGCGGGTAGGGCAGATGGCCCGTCGATCCACGGGGCGATCGATCTGCGTGCGCCGAGGATCGAGGTGCAGATCGACCGGTTTGCATTCACCGGGCCTCACCGTTACCTGCTGCCTCAGGAGATGCGGTTGTGGTGGGACAGCCTGTCGCCGCAGGGCACCCTGCCGACGGTGATCTTCGACGCCCGGCTGGATGAATCGGAACAGTTCGTGCTCACGGCCCAGATGCAGTTGGACGGGATCGGGTTATTGTTGCCGATCGAAGAGGGCGAGCCGCTGCGCCTGACCGATGTGTCGGGAGCTGTCAGGCTGACCGAAAGCGTCATTGAATTACAAAGCGTAGCCGGCGAAATCGAAGGCATCACGTTTGTCGCGGATGGACACGTCGATGGCTTCGACACCGACTCACCGATGTCGATCAGTGTGACGACCGAGCCCTTCGACATCCCCGCCGAGGGCGGGATCTGGCCGAAACTTCCCCAGCAGGTACGCCGTTATCAAGAGCGTTTCTCGCCCCAGGGAAGCTACCGGGCAAAGGTCACGATCGACAGGCCGGCCCCCGGCGCCAAGCTGCATTTCCACGGATACATGGACCTGTTGGATACGCGGTTCAAGTACAACAAATTCCCATACCCCGCCGAGCGCCTCACCGGCCGGGTGACGTTTGATGAACAGCGCGTCCAGTTGAACGACCTGGTCGGTATCGGGCCGTCCGGGGGGCGTGCTATCGTCAGCGGCACCATCATCCCGCCCGGCGGCGACGGCGCGGTGGACATCGCGATCCGCGGTGAAGGCTTCCCCGTTGACGACTTCCTTCTGGACGCGATGAAGCCCAAGCACCGCAAGGTGATGGACATGTTCTTTAACCGGGCCGGCTATGAAGATCTGCTCGCCCACGGCGTCGTGCGGACCGGGGCCGAATCGACATCGAACGCGGCGGTTCCATCCGACACGCCAGACACCCCGGGCCCCCAGCCCGCCGTCCCCGTGTTCGAGCCCGGCGGCACCGCGTCGATGGTTGTGCGTATCCAACGCCCCGCGGGGCCCGGCCAGAAGTACCGTGTGACGACCGATCTGGACGTCACCGGCCTGCGCAGCGTGTTCAGCTTCTGGCACTACCCTTTGTTTGCCGAGCGTGGCAGGGTGTTGATCACACCCGAGGACGTGCGGGTGCATGGCGTACACCTCCGCGCGATCGGCGGCGGCGGCGGGGTGGTTCAGGGCCGACTGGAGCTGCCCGGAGATGACCGCACGCTCACCCCTTCCCTGCAGCTATCCAGTATCAAACTGCCGATCGATAACGTCCTGATCGCGTCCATCCCCGAGCCCAAGGACCGGTGGGTCAGGTCGCTGAACCTGACCGGTACGCTCATCGGGACCGGCGAGGTCTACGCCGACGCCGACGGGGAGGTGGCGTTTACCGTGGACACCCGGCTGCAAGACGGTATAGCCGTACCCAACGCCGGGGGGTACACGCTGGACGATATCCAGGGCCACGTCACGGTCGAACGCACCCGCGTGCAGATTGAAAGGCTGGTATGCCGACACGGCGATGGCTCGATCACACTCGACGGGCAGACCGACTTCGGCGAGCAGGGCGTCGGGGTCGACCTGAGGTTTGCCGGAGACGATCTGCGTATCGAACCAAGCCTGATCGACCTGTTACCGATCGGACACGAGGGGCGGCCGCTGCTGACAGGCCTGTTCACCGACTACCAACCTGATGGCCAGCTCGACGCGGATCTACACTACCAAAGCGGCGACCGTGAACCTGACCGGTTCACGCTCGGGGTCGAACCCAAGTCATTGAGCCTGGATTACGCCGGGCAGCGCATCGAGCTGACCGACTTGACCGGCCGAGCCGAGCTGACACCCCAGAACGCCTCGCTGCACGGCATCGCCGGCCGGTTTGCCGCCGGGGTGTTCGAAGTGGATGGCGAGGTCAGACTCGGTGATGACTCCGGCGTGAACCTCACCTTCGACGTCACCGCCGACCGGATCGACGCCACCTCACGCGCCGTGTTGCCTCCGGCTGTGCTGACGATCATCGACAAACTTTCGGTGCAGGGCCCGTACAGCGTTGAGGATGCCCACCTGCTGACCTGGCCGTCGGTCCAGCAGGGCCCGACCATGATCTTCGAGGGCGACGTCCAGTTAAGCGACGCCCGCGCCCAGGTCGGCGTGCCGGTGACCGAGCTGGACGCCGTATTTGATATGCGCGTCGTGACCTTCGCCGATCAGCGCTGGCCACACACGGATATCCGTATCCACGCCGATCGTCTCCGCGCCGCCGACCGGTTGATCGAGCGCGTCACCCTGACGGCTGAAACCGGCAAGCACCCCTGGCTGATCGAACTCGCCGACGTCAAGGGCATGATCTACGGCGGGACGCTGGTCGGGTGGGGCCAGCTTCGGATGGGTCAGGACGCCGCGTTTGGATTTGATCTGACACTTCAGGAAGTCGAACTCGAGCCGTTTATTAACCCGTTGGAGACGGCCAAGTCCACGGGCTCTGATGAAGACGACCCCGCGGGACTGACCACACGGAACATGGCGTCGGGGCTGTTGTCTGCCGGCCTGACGATCCGAATCCCGACAGACGACCCCGGGCAGCGGCAGGGCCGGGGCGTCGTCACCGTCCGCGACGCCAAGCTCTACGACCGGCCACTGACGTTGGCGCTGTTGCAGGCCGCCAACCTGGCGCTACCCAGCGAATCCTCCTTCGACCGCGCGGCTGCGCGCTTCCTGGTCTACGGCGAGACCGTGCAGTTCGACGACATACGTTTCGAGGCACCGGCCTTCGTCATCGCGGGCTCCGGCACGATGGACTACCCCAGCACCGAGCTGGACCTGCGCATGGTCACGCACAACCCCGCCGCGCCCGACCTGGGCCCGGTCAGCTCGCTGGTCCGAACGTTTAAGGATGAGCTGCTGGGCATCGAGGTCCGCGGCACGCTCGCCGAACCCCGGGCCCGGGTCGTGACGCTGGAAGGCTTCTTCCGATCGTGGGGCCGCATCTTCGGCGAAACAAGCGCCCCGCTGACCGACGACGTTCCGGCCGAGTTGCCGCCCGGCGGGAAGTAGTATCGGGTATCAGGGTTCGGGTATCGGGATACAGCGCATCCAATCACATCACGTGGCCAGATCGGTACACCGCGTGGAGTCATCGCGTGCGGTTTAGCGTCATTTCTCCATCCCCCAACCCCTAATCCCCCACCCCGACCAGACTGCGCACCACGTCCCCGGGTCCGATCTGCTCGACTTCGGCCCGTGCCTGCTCGTCCACCGGTTCGTAGTCGCGCACCTGGGGGACCGCGGTCAGGTTAGTGGGCTCGGCGCCGCTGGCCTTAGCTAAACCAAGTGAACCGTCGCCTGTCACCGTCACGATCCATCGGCCTTCATCCAGCCGGCGGTACACCGCCTTGCCATGCGCCAGCGCCGGGTCGTCCCAGTCGGTTTCAGCCAACTCCGGCTCGACCACCACGCCTTCGCTCGGCGGGGTCTTGGCATCAAACACACGACGCACCCACAGCCGGCCGTCCAGCACCACATAGTCCACGTAGATCTCCCCCGATGGGTCGAACGGTGTAGCGACCTGTTTGACCACCCCCTCGGCGTTACGGATCGACACACTCAACGCCCCATCCTCGACCACCAGCTCCGTCACCGCGGTCTTGCGGACCGCCTGGTTGTAGGTCTGGCGTAGCTGGTCGTAGTCGTCGGCCAACTCGGTCAGCCGGTCGCGGTAGATGTCGGCCTTGAGGTTCGCTTCGATCAGCCGATACCCGACAAACCCGGCCACGCCGAGCATCACCACCGCCGCCACGTTGCCGATGCGATTAATCATGGGTCAATTCCTTCCCTGGGGTCATGGCGATGCACGGAAAGCACGCCGATTATTCATATCGGCCATCACCGCGTGTCCCATCCATATCCCGGCAAGTCGTGTCCGATCAGGCGATTGTGACAGCCTGCCCGCAGTGTTAGAACATGGGGATGAAATACAACACCCCCCAGCCAACATGGCCGAAGACCTTGCCGCTGCTGATGATCTGCGGGCTACTGCTGTTTGACTCGCCGGCGTGGGCCGAGGTGACGCTGCCGAGCGTGCTGTCGGACCACATGGTTTTGCAGCGTGACGAGCCGGTCCCTGTCTGGGGCAAGGCCGACCCGGGCGAGACGGTGACGGTGTCGATCGGTGATGCAAGCAAGACGACCACGGCGGATCAGGCGGGGCGTTGGCGTGTTGACCTGTCTGCGATGCCGGCGGGCGGGCCATTTACGATGACGGTTACCGCGTCGAACACCTTGACCCTCGAAGACATCTACATCGGCGAGGTGTGGCTGTGTTCCGGCCAGTCGAACATGCAGTGGACGGTCTCGAACTCCGCCGATCCCCAGGCGGAAATCGTAGCCGCCGATTGGCCCATGATCCGGATGTACACAGCCCAGCACACCACGGCCAGCGAGCCGAAGGACGATGTGGTCGGGAGTTGGCAGGTGTGTTCCCCACAGACGGCCGGGGGGTTCAGCGCGGTGGGTTATTACTTTGGTCGTGAGCTGCACCGTGAACTGAATGTACCCATCGGGCTGGTCCACAGCAGTTGGGGCGGCAGCCGGGCCGAGCCCTGGACGCCACGGCAGACTCTGTTGTCTCACCCGGATTACGCGCCGGCCATCAAGTTGATCGACGAACAACTGGCCAACTACCGAGGCAACGAGGCGCAGCTGGCGGCCGAGCACCAGGCGGCGGTCAAGGCCCACGGGCAGGCGTTGGCGGCATGGGGCGAGCGCATCAACACCGGCGGCCGGGGCGTGCAAGAGGGCTGGGCGTCGGCGGGAGCTGACGACGATTCTTGGCGGTTGATCCATGTGCCCGGGCTGTGGGAAGGCGCGGACGACGTGTTGGGGGGGTTCGACGGGGTGGTGTGGTTTAAGCGCACGGTGCAGATCCCGGAAGGCTGGGCCGGCCGGGATCTCGCGCTGAGCTTCGGGGCGGTCGACGACATCGATACCACGTTCTTCAACGGCGAAACGGTCGGGGCCACGGGGCTTGATACCCCCTGGCACTGGGCGGTGAAACGGAACTACACGGTCCCCGGCGAACAGGTCAGCGCGGGTGAGGCGGTCATCTCGGTGCGGATCACCGATACCGGCCACGGGGGGGGATTCGCGGGGGAGCCTAAGGAGATGATGCTCAGCCCGATCGACGTTGCCGATGCCGAGCCGATCAAGTTGGCGGGGGATTGGCGATACCGGATCGACTTCCCGATGAGCGAGGTGCCGCCGATCCCCGTGGCACCGCAGGACCCGGCGCAGGTCGGGGCGCAGTTCACCTCGCCCGCCGCGATGTACAACGGGATGCTACACCCATTGGTGCCTTACGGACTGCGCGGCGCGATCTGGTATCAGGGTGAGTCCAACGCCAACGAGGCCGAGGCTTACCGCGAGCTGTTACCGCTGATGATCCAAGGCTGGCGTGACGTCTGGGGTAAGCCTGAGATGCCGTTTGGGATTGTGCAGTTGGCGAACTTTATGCAGAGGGTTGATGAGCCCGGCGACAGCAACTGGGCTGAACTGCGCGACGCGCAGCTACACACGTTTAATACCGTGGAAAACACCGGCCTGGCTGTCACGACCGACATCGGTGATGCCGGCGACATCCACCCCAAGAACAAGCAGGAAGTGGGCAGGCGGCTGTCGCTGTGGGCGATCTCGCAGGTCTACGGGCAGACAATCGTCTGGTCCGGCCCCAGCTACCAATCAATGCGGATCGAGGTTGGAAAGATATACCTCTCGTTCGATCACATCGGCGGCGGGTTACAGGCGCGAGGCGGCGAGACGTTACGCGGCTTTTCGATCGCTGGCGAAGACCACAAGTTTGTCTGGGCTGAGGCAGAGATTGTTGACGATGAGATCGTCGTGTGGAGTGACCAGATCCCCGCCCCGGCCGCCGTGCGTTACGGCTGGGCGGACAACCCCGACACCGCCAACCTCGTCAATGCCGATGGCCTGCCCGCGTCGCCGTTCCGCACAGACGATTGGCCGGGCATTACGAGTCCGCAGTAGGCTTCTTTGGAATGATGTAATCAGTATGCGTCAAGCCAGCTTCTGCTTGAGCCCCTTGATCAGCCGATCGAACACGACCTCTTCTTCGTCCCGCGCGTCGATCACGAGATATCGTTCCGGGTCGCTCTTCGCCTGATCGATATAGCCTTGGCGGACTTTCTCGTGGAACGCAGCACCTTTGATCTCCATCCGGTCGTGGGTCGCGTCGAACTCGTTCTCACGCAATAGCGGGCTCATCCGTTTACGGGCGGTGGCGAGGTCCACATCGAAGACGACGACCAGGTCGGGCCAGGTCTGGCGCAGGGCGATCTGCCCGACCCGGAGGATGTCGGCCACGTCGATCCCCCCGGCGGTGCCCTGGTACGCCAGGGTCGAGCTGATGAACCGGTCGGCCAGGACGAGCTTGCCGGCGGCGATCGCGGGGTTGATCCGCTCGGCGACGAGCTGGGCGCGGCTCGCCATGAACAGCAGCATCTCGCAGCGGATATCGACCTCGTCGGTGTTGGATGGGTCCAGCAGGATGTGGCGGACCTGCTCGCCGATGTAGGTCCCCCCGGGCTCGCGGACCTCGCAGACCTCGATCCCCGCGGTCTTCACGAGCCCGTCCAGCCTCGTGAATTGCGTGCTCTTGCCGCTGCCGTCGGGACCGTCGAAGACGATGAATCGGCCACGGAGTTGGTTCAGCCATGTCGTGTCGCTTGGTGTCATCGCGGGTGAAGATACCGCAATCCGAGACGGCGCACACACCGGCTACGAAGCGGCCTAAGATATCCCCATGACCGACGACTACCTCGACCCGTACCGCGACGCCCAGGACGACCATGGCAATGAGTTTGGCGTGACACTCTGGGCCAACACCAAGAGCCAGGAACGGCGGTTCAAGGTGTTTACGCAGATGTGTTACCTCCCGGGCAAGCGGATCCTGGATGCTGGGTGCAGCCGCGGCGATCTGGCGGAATACCTCGGCCGACAGGGCGTGGAATACGGCGGCTACGTCGGGATCGACGGCCTGACCGAGGTGATCGATTACGCCAACCGGCGCGGCCTGCCCCGGGCGGAGTTTCATGCCGGGGACTTCGTGGCCGATACGACACTTTTAGCCATCGGCAGCCCGCAGGTCATCACGTTCTCCGGCACGCTGAACACCATGGACGACGAAACCGCCATGAAGCTGCTGGACGCCGCCTGGGACGCCTGCTCCGAGACGCTTTTGTTTAACTTCCTCTCCAGCCGGACCACCCGCGACCAGCGAGAAGAGCTCGGCCCCGCACGCCGCCTCGATCCTCTGAAATACCTGGGCTGGGCTCTCCAGCACACCGGTGTCGTCCAGTTGCGCCAGGATTACTTCAAACACGGGCATGATGCGACGATCAAGATGAGCAAGGTGTGATTTCTCTTTTGGGACAGTGAGGGACGTGAGTGGCAGTTCGGCAAGATTAGTGTCTTAATATTGTGCATTGACTAAAGCGGTGCAATTGGTCAATGGGAATGGGTATGATCGGATTCCTACGTAGAAGCTTGGTTTAACACAATGTTGTTTAATATCATCAAGCGAACTTTGATGACAGTGGTAGGGCTGGGGTCTCTAGCTATTGGAAGTTTTTTGGCATGGTCACTCGTTGTGGGTGCTCAGAATTTACTCTTATCAGTGGTTGGTGCTTTACTTTTTACACCCTATGGGATTTATACTCTTTGGGCTGCATGGCTAGGTGGAAAGAAAAATTATGACGAGTGGCTTCATCCTTAATTCAACGACCCACCAATAGCCATCTCCAGTCGTCCAGCTACGCCAGGACTACTTCAAACGCGGGCACGATGCGACGATCAAGATGAGCAAGGCAGATTAGAACCCCTGCCGGGCGGTCCGTTGTTGTGCAAAACTGGGGAGGAGACCGGTTTCGGCCGGCGCGTTAGACTATCTTCCTGAAGCCTCACGCATGTGCCAAGGCGCAGTCCCGATGGGAAACTTCAATCCCAAGCAAAAGGAGCCAACCTCATGAAACTTTCCCTGCGCGCGTTCACGATCACAGCCGGCATCCTCTGGGGTGCCGTAGTATTGCTCGTAGGCCTGGCGAACCACGCCTGCCCCCCATCGGGGCTGGCGTTCCTCGACCTGGCAGCATCATTCTACCCGGGCTATGTTGTCTCCGTTCAGATCACCAGCGTGTTCATCGGCGCCGGCTTCGCGCTGGTGGACGGTCTCG
>JAJDCV010000329.1 GCA_029260675.1 Phycisphaeraceae bacterium | reverse complement strand
ATTCGGCCCGACCTCTTGGGCCCCCGCGTTCCAGGTCATCGAGGCGGCGGCCTGAACCTCCGTCGAGACCATCGTGTCCAGTAGCTCGGGGAGGCCCGGGACCGCGCCGCCACCACCGCTAAGGACCAGGCGATGCTTTTCGGCATCGGGGTATTGATGGGACGCGTACTCGAACGACGCCTCCAGCTCCTGTGCGATCTCCTCCAGGAATGCGGTAAAAATCGGGCGGATCAGCGGCGCGACCGCCTTGGCACGGGTGTCGGTCTGTTCCAGAACCGGGTCCGCCGCGGTCAGGCCCACGCTCTGGATCAGGCAGTCCGCCTCGGCCGGCTCGACCGCGAACACCTCGCAGACGCGGTCGTACAGGCCATCCATACCCGAGCCCGAGAGGACCCGGTCAAATACCACCACCGATTCATGGACGAGCGCAAGCCGAGCGGAGCCCCACCCCAGGTCCAGGACCGCTGAGACCCGGTGTTCCGATTCGAGCTGCTTGCGACAAGCGCGGACCGTGGCGCACAACCCTGAATCCATGGCAACCACATCGAACCCACACGCCTGAAACACGTCGAGCAATGGGTCGGTGTCGGCGTGGGCGCAACCGACCGTCATGACCTTGTGCGATGACGCCCGCACGGGCTGGGGTATGTCCCACCACGAGACCTCGAATTGCCCGGGGGCCTGGCTCTGCAGCCGTGCAAACTCCTGCTGCGCGATCAGGTGGTACGGCGCACCGGAAGCGCGCGGCGGCATGTCAATCACCGACGACATCAGCTGCTCGCTGGGTCCAGCCAGCACCACTTGATTACCCGTAAAACCCTGCTGTGAAAGCACGCGCGAAAGGCGATTGACCTCGTCAAGATCGATCGGCTTGTCCGGCTGGCCACGGGTGATGCCTGCCGAGGCCTTCACGGTCCGGCGGTCGCGCGACCCGCCCAACTGAACCGCCTTGATAACGCGGCTTCCAAGGTCCACACCGATCGGGTTCCGTCCTGGGGTGGGGAAGAGACTCATTGTGGGCCTCCCGCAGACATCGCGGTCAGGTCGAATAGCGGAAGGAAGATACTCAACGCCATGAACCCCACCAGCACGCCCATCGCCAGGAGGATCAGTGGCTCTAGCACACCCGTGAGTGACTTGATCAGGACCTCGTTCTCTTCATCGAGCATGTCTGACATGACCAATAAGGAAGACGCGACCTTACCGGACGCCTCACCGCTACGGATGGCTTCGCTGACCGATGGCGTGATCAGGTCCGATCCGGTGAACGTGGTACTGATCGGCTCGCCCCGGGTGACGGCTTCCTTGGCTTCGTCAAGCAGCCGGCCGTAATGGACGTTGGCTGTACCCTCACGGATCAGATCCAGCACATCCAATAGAGGCAGGTGGCTGTCCATCAGGACCCCAAGCAGCCGGGCGATCCGTGCGGTGGCGAAGCTGCGCGTGACCTTGCCGACCAGCGGCAAGCGGAGCATGGCGGTGAACAGGGTATGTTTGCCGTGCGTGGTACCCAGCCAGTAACGCACACCGACACCGGTCACGCCAAGCGACAGGATGATCACCCACCAGTAGCTGGTAAGCACACCGCTTAGGAACATCAGCGCCTGTGTGGTAGGCGGCAAAGGCAGATCCAACGTCACGAAAAGATCCCCGAATCTAGGCAGCACGATCGTCAGCATCAACGACAGCACGCCCAGCGCCACAACCACCAACAGGCTGGGATAGACCAGGGCCCCGATAATGGTATTCCTAGTCTGCAGCTGCTTGCGTGTCAGATTTGACAGCCGCTCCAGCATCATCGGGAGCTTCCCGGACGTTTCGCCGGCGTTGACAAGATTGCAGTAGATGGCGTCAAACCGTTCCGGGTGCTCCTTCATCGCTTCGGAAAGCGACACCCCTTCCTCGACCCGGGTTGACAATCGGGTGATCGTGTCGCGCCAGACGGGGTTATCCGTCTGTCTCTGGAGCGCCGATAACGCCTGCACGATCGGCGTGCCGGTCGTCAGCATGACCTGGAGCTGGCGGGTAAACAGGGTCAGCCCCTTGATGCCCGAGCCCGACCGCGAGCCGAATCCACCACGGGTCTTGCCCGCATGGGCTGTGGCCTTGGCCGCGGCATCGATCGAGGTCACAAACAGGCCGCGCCCACGCAGCGCGACCGTTGCCTCGTCCGCACTTGGCGCATCGATGGTATCTCTGACCATCTTGCCGTTGCTGTCGTAACCCTGGTACGCGAGTTTCATGTGTGCAATCCAATCCTCGAATCAGCATCCATACGTCAGGCGGCGTCCGCGACGTCCTGTGCGACAACCTCCTGGTCGTTCTGTGTCACCCGCAAGACCTCTTCCAGCGAACTCTTACCCTGCAATGCGATGGCTACGCCCTCTTCGCGGAGTGACAGCCCGCCATGTTCGCGGGCCTTGTCGCGCAGCTCGTGGGTGGCCGCCCCCCGGTGGACCATCCGGCGCAGCTCCGGGCTGACCTCCATGACCTCGTAGATGCCTACTCGACCGGCGAAGCCGCTGTTGTGGCATCGCTGGCAGCCGCCGCCTTTCTGGAACGCGCGCCCCGCATACTCGTCAATGCTCGCGTCCGCCAGCACATGCTCGGCGGGGTAGTACTTGGTCCGGCAGCCCGAGCAGATCGTCCGGCAAAGACGCTGCGCGATCACGCCGTTGATCGCGCTGGAAAGCAGGTAGGGCTCGACATTCATGTCCAGCAGACGCGCCACCGCGCCGGGAGCATCGTTGGTGTGGAGGGTTGCCAACACCAGGTGACCGGTCAACGCGGCCTGGACCGCGACCCGGGCGGTCACCTCGTCGCGGATCTCACCGATCATGATGATGTCGGGGTCTTGGCGCAGGATGCTGCGCAGCGCCGCGGCGAAGCTCAGCCCGATCGAGTCCTGAACGTGGATCTGGTTGATCAGATCCATCTGGTACTCAACCGGGTCCTCAACCGTAACGATGTTCAACTCGGGGCTGCGCAACAGGTCCAGTGCGGAGTAGAGCGTGGTGGTCTTGCCGCTACCCGTTGGGCCCGTGACCAGGACCAACCCGTGGGACTGACGGAGCATCCGCTTGAACGCCTCGAGCCCGTCGAAGCGGATGCCGAGGTCTTCCATCTTGACGTGCAGGTTGGCCTTATCCAGAACACGAACGACCAGCTTCTCCCCCAACAGTGTCGGCATGCTCGAGACACGTAGGTCGATCTCGCGCCCCTCGGCGACCAGACGGACACGCCCCTCCTGAGGCAGGCGCTTTTCGGCGATATCCATCTTCCCGATCACCTTCACACGCGAAACGATCGCCGCGTGCATCCCCTGCGGGGGCTTCATCAGGTCACGCAGCAGCCCGTCGATCCGGTACCGGATCCGCGTGCCCTTCTTGTCGGGTTCGATGTGGATGTCGCTGGCCTTGTCACGGATCGCAGTGAGCAGCGCGACGTTGACCAGGTTGATGATCGGGCTTCCCTCGACCATCTGATCCAGATCGGCCGCCGGCCCCTCGTCCACGGTCTCGCGCTCGACGACCTCGACGTCCGACTCGACCAGGGACGTCAGGAACGCATCGACGTCCACGTCGCCCCCGGCGTACTTCTTGATGAACTCGTCGATGTTGGATTCCATCGCGAGGATCGGCCGGATCCTGCACTTGGTCAGCCGACCGAGCCGGTCGATCGTGGGCAGGCTCTGAGGCTCGGCCATGGCGACGGTCATCGTGTCGTGGACACGGAACATCGGGATCACCTTGAGCCGGCGGGCCTCGTCGTCGCCGAGATCTTTTAGCAGCGTCGGGTCGATCAGGCCGTGGCGTAGGACGCATCCGGGGATCCCCTGGCAGCGGCCCAGCGCGTTAATCAGGGTCGCGCCATTGACCACGCCTTGCTCAACCAGGACCTCCCCGAGCATCGCGCCCGAGTTTTTCTGCGCAGCCAACGCCCGGGCGAGCTGTTCCTTCGACAGCGCGCCCTGTTCGATCAACGCCTCGCCGAGGCGCGGCTTGTTGCCCGGCTGCGTCAATGGAAACTCCTTAACGCCGAGTTCGTGTCATCAAAGTGATCGAACCGTATCGCCAGCCCGGTCAGGTCCAGCACTTCCCGGAGTGTCTCGTTGATCCCACAGAGCTTCAGGGAGCGCCCACCGTCAGCCAACGTGTCATTGGCTTCGACCAGGACCTCCAGGCCCCTGCTATCAACAAATGGGACCGACGAGAGGTCCACGACCACTCGGCCGGAACTCTCGGCCAACGCCTCGGTGAGTCGGCTCTTGAACTGTTCGGCGTCGTCTTGTGTCAACGCGCCGTCGGGCTCGAGAACCATCACCGCTCCCTGGGTCTGCTCCTTGATCTGCATCGTGCGTCAGGCCGCCTCCGCCTTGTAGGGCAGGTTGATGGTGAACGTGCTGCCCTGGTTCAATGATGAGCTGGCGTGGATATCGCCGCCGTGCCGGCGTACGATCTCGCGAGCGATCGGCAGGCCCAGGCCCGTTCCCGTGATCTGCGAGACCCGGCTGTCTTTCGCCCGGTAGAAGCGGTCGAACACCTTGTCCAGCTCTTCCTTGTCGATCCCGATGCCCTTGTCCTTGAAAGCCACGGACAGCGTCCCGTCCTCGGTCGAGATCGCCACCGTCACCTCACCCCCCGGTGAGGAATACTTGATCGCGTTGCCCAACAGGTTGTGCAATGAAATCACCAGCTTGTCCCGGTCGCCCTGGATCACCGGGAGCTTCGGCGGCAGGTCGAAGATCAGCTTGATCTGCTTCTCCTGGGCCTGCTTCTGGAAATCCGCCTTGAGGTCGGCTAAGACCGCGTCCAGGCGTATGTCGTCGTGCCGCAGCGACATCGACCCGGCCTCGACCTCGGAGACCGAGAGCATGTCGTTGACCAGCTGTGCCAGTCGCTGGGTCTCCTGATTAATCACGTTCAGGCACCTGCCCCGCAGCTCGGGGTCCGTCTCCCCGTCGTCCACCGCGGCCTCCACATTCAGGCTGATGTTCGTCAGCGGGGTACGCAACTCGTGCGCGACCTGGGCGACAAAGTTCCGCCGGGTCTGCTCGGCAACCCGCTGCTGGGTGATGTCCTCGATGACGACCAGCACTGTTTTGCTCTGGTTCTCACCTGTCAACCTGATGCTGTATCGCAGCGCCTCGGACCGCCCCTGGCTGGTCTTATCTGCTTCAACCGTCCGCCTGCGATGGTCCCCGCCCTGCAGCACGTCGCGTAATTTTGAGACAACATCCGGGTCAAAAAACTCGGCCGCGTCGGCGTTTAGCATCGCGTCCCGGGATGATTTAAGCAGCACCGCAGCGGCGCCGTTGAGGTAGCTGATGCGCAGGTCCTCGCCGATCAGAACGATCCCCTGCCAGAGCGCATCACCGATCATACCGAAAGAGCCGGGCCCGGCCTTCATGCTGGCCGCTGACTCCAAGGCTCGATCCAGTAGCTGCTGCTGGTCGCGTTGTTCCTGCTGGTCGATCAGTTGATTCCAGACACGCGCCTCGGGCCCCAGGGCATCGCTGACTTTCAGCGCCTCGGGGTCGGCTTCGCCGCGCTGGACCGAGAGCAGCGCTTCACGGATCAAGGCGTACGGCGCCACCCGTGATTTCGCCGGCCGATACAGCAGCACGATCATAATCAGTGTCACGCCCGCCACCGTGACGACCACCACCGTCGTCATCCCGGCGTCTTGATCAGAACTCCCGGTCGACGCGCCGACCCGCAGAGTCACGATCCCTCGGCCGGGAACGTCAATCGGATAAATCAGGGTCAGTTCACCGTCGTTAAATTGTTGGACCACCTCGCCGGTAGCGTCCCCACCCGGCCAGGTGCCGGGCATCGCCTCGGTCGTGTTCTTGGCGGGCTCCATGTCCGCCAGGATCGAGCCGTCGGGGAGCTCGACCCGACAGGCCTGTAATCCGTTCTGCCGCCCGGCCCCAGCCATCAGCCGGCGGACAGCCGACACGTCACCGGAAGCGAGCATCGAATGCACACTGTCCGCGATCAGTTGTGAGGTGGAAACCACGTGGGCCGTCTTCGCTGCCACCACCGCGGTGCGTTCGGCGCGCACGGACCACCACCCCATGACCCCCAGCGCCGCGATCACCGCGACCACGACCGCGACCACGATCGGGCCGATCAGGGTTTCCGCTGGGCCGAGCCAGCGTTGATATTTCCGGGCTTCGTTATGGTCCGACTGTGACATTTACCCCGCTCCTGGGAGCCTGAAAAAGGACTACTTCCTATGGGCTATCGGCAAGCCGGGGGCACTACTGAGGTCGGGACGGGTAAGGCCGGGGCAACGCGCGTCCCATAACCCGCACCTTGCCGTGGCGACCTTAAGTCTAGGTTGTTTTATCGCATCGATCCCGTGACAAAGCCCACGTCTATCGGGCAAAGACGTGGTGGGGTGCGGATATAAACCGTGAATGAATCGGGGGACTACACAACAGCAGACGCCGTGAGGAGCGTTCCAATAACTTCAAGATAACAAGCAAGCTGCCGGTACATAAACCGGTGCGTGGAAATGATTAGCTGTTATAGGATACGGCTTAGTACGACGACATCGACTCGTACCGGTAGGTTATGCGGTCTTCATCGAACTTATCGAAGATCGCGACATGGCCGTCGGCGAACGCGGTGTTGAGCATCCCGTCGTGCTGGGGCGTCCAGTGGGTGTCATCCTGCGAGAAGACCTGGGTCATGAAGGTGTAATCGTCTTTGTCGGCGTCCGGTGTGGCCCTAAGCCCATCGAATCGGTTGAAGTTGTTGTCGCCTGTGACGACAAAAGCGGAGGGGAAACGGACCCTCTGCCGATCGACCGCGGCAAATTGCTGACCCGCGTCGATGTAGGCGGCCCTCGCACCGAGGAAATAGTGGAACTCGCTGGGCATGGGGTACGCGTTGCAGCCCGCGAATACCTCTACGCTTGATACGTAAGGCGTGACCTGCTGCATCCATGACGGCTTGCGGGTCATGGGGTCGACCTGCTCCCAAGCCACGAACCCACCGGCGATCACGTAGCGGTTGTCGAAATCCTCGGCGTGCTTGGATAAGCCGTCGTCGATGCGCTTGAGTTGGATCGAACACCCGATCTGGCGGGACGCCGAACGGACTTTTGTAAACGAAGGCATCAGCAGGGCCGCGATCACTGCCAGCACGACGATGATCACGAGCAATTCGATCACCGAAAACCCGTCACGGTCCTTGACCCCCCGGCCTGCTATGTGCCCGTGGATTAACTTCATAAACATATCCAGACCGGAGTGCGGATTCTGGTAGCCCCTGGATGCACGTGGGCATTATACCAAGCGGGATCGGCCTTGCTACTACTGATATCGACGGTGTGGGACCGAAAAGATTACGTCCGGTTTGATGTTATCGATAAATATCCGGCCCGCGCTATCCGCATAACGCATGATCGACCGCCTGACAGAGGCTGTGGTAGAGCAGTTGGTGGGCCTCCTGGACCCGTGCGGTGACCGTTTCATCCACGACCATCTCGACGGTCGCCATACCGCGAGCCTTACCGCCATCCTTCCCGAGCAACGCGATCGTTGCGAGTCCGAGTTTATCGGCCGCTTCTATCGCCTGGATGATATTCGCCGAGTTGCCGCTGGTCGTAATCACCAGCAGCACGTCTCCGCGCTTTCCGAACGCCTCGACCTGGCGTGCGAAGACGTGGTCGAACCCGTAGTCGTTGCCGACCGCGGTGAGGACACCCGTGGGATCGTTCAACGCGATCGCCGGGTAGCCCCTGCGCTCATCGACGAACCGGCCGACGATCTCGGCGACGATGTGTGAAGCGTCCGCCGAGCTCCCGCCGTTGCCGCAGGCCAACAGCTTGTGCCCGCCCAGCAGGCAGTCGGTCAGGAGTTTCGCGGCACGAGCGAGCGCCGGCCCATGTGCGCTTAGGTTGCTGAATACCCGGGACGCGTCGGAGATGTTCGCGTTGAGGATGTCGTCGGCTTTGTCAGTCGGCATGGGTCTACTCATCTAAAATCACGGTGGCATGGGGCCCGCGGTTTCATTCAGCGCAACCGTTGGACAAGGTTCGCCAACACGGCTCGGTTGTCGCCACAAATATAGTCTAGCGTCCCGCCCATGCGGGCAAACGTCTTGCAGAACCGCAGGTAGTACGCCGGGCTGTCCTTGGGTGGCTCGCCGCGGGACCAGTCCCAGCCGCCCCCATCCTGCAAATCGACCACCGCCATGTGGTGACGCTGAACCCGCTTACCCTCCGGCAAAAGCAGATTATTCGCCACGCTCAGGGCCTTCTCGAACACCTGCGGGCTCATGATAGCCGACCCGACGGTGAGGTAGACCCCGCCGCTTAGGTTCTTCACGCCTTGCGTAAAGATGCGGGTGTCGGTCGCGCTGGCCCGTCCGATCGCCCCGCCGTGGAACATCGGGTGGTTGGTGATGATGTCGTACCCGATCCCGGGATGCACCGTCAACGGCACACGATTGCGGCAGGACGCGTCCAGAACACTGTATTGCTTATACGGATGCGCGACCTCGTGCCGGCCCGGTTTCAGATCGAAACGGCGCATCGTATTGAGCAGGTCGGCCCGAGCGCCGGTTAAGTCGCTTGCCGGATCGTCGCTGATCTGATTGGTTAACTCGTCCGGGTCCGGCAGGGTCAAGCCCTCTTCACAGACCAGCCGCCCCACCGCTTCGCCCCAGCCCATGCCTTCCGCCGCGCCGGCCAGCGCCGCCAGACTCAGCCAGCGCCCGGTCTCGTCCCAGGTCCCAAACCGCCCATCGGGTGTGTTGTCACGCACCGACTCGCTGGATCGGCCCAGGTATGCGAACTCCCAGTCGTGGATGATCCCCGCGCCCTGCGTCGCCAGGTGTGTGATGTGCCCCGCGTCGATCAGCGCATTAACTAACGGGCCGCAGCCGTTCTTGATGACGTGGGCCCCGTAAACCAGCATGACCGATGCGCCGCTCCCCCGGGCCTCGGTGATGCGTTGGGCCAGGCGGTCGATCTGCCCACCCATCGCACCGGGATCGGGCGCTGGGGCCGATGGATCGATCGCGGCCTGTTCGATCTGGATATAGCTCTTGCGCTGGTCAAGCGGCAGGACACGGATCTGGTTGGCATCGATCTGCGGGTAGGGCATAACGTGTGGCTACACCGTCTACGCAAACGTCGCGGCGGTCAAGTCGGGCACACGCGACACACACCCAACGCCGTGTGAACTCGACATGGATACCCCAGCCCAACGCCGCCCCCCACAGCCCCCGGCAAAGCCGGGGGCTGAGGGGAAGACGATCCGCTCTGGTCACGGATAAGACTTATTTCTACAGGTGCTTCTCAATAAACGTTACCGCCGTGCCCACGTCTTTGACGCCCAGCGCGCCCTGCTCGTCCATCTCGATGTCGAACTCCTCCTCGAAGGCCGCGACCAGCTCGACGCTCTGGATCGACTCGGCGCCCAGGTCCTCGACGAAACGCGATTCGTCCTTGATCATGGACGTTTCAATCTTGAGTGTCTCGGCCACAACCTTTTTGACTCGCTCTATGGTATCTGACATCGTTGCCTGTCTCCTATTTGATTATGCGCAGACGGCCAGGGCCTGCTTGAGTTTCTCGATCCGGGTGTTCAGGTCCTCGACGGCCTGCTTCATCTGCTTGACAAACTTGTTGGTGTCGTACTCGCCGCGGACGGCCTTAAAGTCGGCGGCGACATCGTCGGCTGACCCGTCCTGACCAAACCCAACCTGTGTGACCGTATCGAATTCCTTGCCGGCGTCGATCAGGATCAGCTTCAGGAACTTGCTCTGATCGGTCAGCAACTGGTCGGCGATCTTCACCGCGTCCTCTGCTTTGAAAGCATCCAGGTCGGCCTCGAATACTTTCTTGTAGGCCTGGCGGACCCAGGCCCACTCGTCGTCTGCGTAGGCGACGTGGATCGTATCCAGCGCCTCCTCGAACGCGGCGACGTCGGCGATCTTGTCGGACTCGACATCGGCATAGAGATCTTCCAACCGCTTGGCAGGCATCATCTGCCCACCGATGTCGACCCACTTCTCACTATAGGCCGAGCCCGGCGTGTCGGCCAGGGCCTTGTCCAATGAGACGCCCTGCTCGACCGCACGCTCGATCCGTGAGACGACCTTCTCTAGCAGGTAGGTGTAGATCCCCGAGCGGTAGTACTTCACCCCGCCGCGGAGCAGGACGCGCTTGACCTGGGCGCCCTCGATCGTGACGGTGTCGACCGACTTGTCGGTGTTGGCTATCAGTTCCTTGATCCGGTCGTGGCCGTTGATCATCCGACCGACGACCATGGGGCTGAACACATCGAACGAGATACGGTCCCGCTTGAGTTGTCCCATTCGGCGGTCACGGGTCGGCCACTTCGCGCCGTCGCGGATCGTGCCGACGGTCGAGAGGTTCAGGCCCGGGACGACCATGCACCGCCCGTCGTGCGCGGCCTCGATGTGGCTGAACGGCAGGTCAGACAAGTCGAACGTGCGCGTGTGTTTGCCCAGCACTACGGAGAACGGCCCGACCCGGCAGGGCCACATCATGTAGCTGAAGCTGCCGGTCTTGCAGCCGCGCTCGAGTTTGCCTTCGTGGACCGGGCCGAGCTTGTACATATGGTTGGACTGGTTCGTCCCGCTGCCGGCGTTGTAGAAGCTGAAGAGCCCGGCGATCAGGAGCGTGGACTTGTGGTGGGTCACGGTGTAGGGACCGGCGAAGATGCTGCACGCCTCGCCGTGGAACGCCTCGCAGTTGGCGAAGAACAGCGACCCCTCGGCCGAGAACTGCTTGCCGACCTGGCATCCCTGTCCGACAAACGACTTGGCGACGATCGCCCCCTGGGTGACCTTCGTACCCTCGCCTACGATGAAGTCGTGCGCCTGCACGCCATCACCGATGAGTGTGGGTGCATCGTCGGTAGAAAGAATCGTCCCGTTCACCAGCGCGGACGCGCCCCAGACGGTGGCGGCGTCACCGATGTTCACGTCGATGATCCGCCCTACTGCCGAGACTTTCGCCCCACTGCCGATCGTGCCGGTGTCGGACCGGGCGCTATCCGCCTGGGCCTTGGCGAAGGCTTCGAGTTTATCGATGAACTTCGGGCGGTAGCGGTGCATGCACCAGAGATGCGCGAACTGCGAGGACATGGCGTTGAAGACCGACACCTCCCGGCCTCCGCCCTCGTTGAGGACCTCGACTTCGGTGCCGTTGCCGAATGTCGCGCTGGGGTTGGTCTGGATCACGCCGACGTCCTCGATGCACGCGCCATCCCCTACGCGATAATTCGCGATGTGCGATCCGACGTTGGCGATCCGCACGCCGTCACCGAGAGTGCAATTGATCAGTGTTGCTTCTTCTATCCCGCACGGCCGATCCAGCCCCGAGGCGCTGGTGACGGTCCCGGCGAGTGAGCCGATCTTCACACTGCCCTCGAAATGAACATCGTGCACGCGGCCGGGATCGAACCCGTCGGCGACCGTCACGGCGGACCAGTCATCCGCACGGCATCCCTGTGTCTTGATTTGCTCGACCTGCTGATCCGTCAGCGGTTTATATGTGTTGCTGGTAGTCATAGGTAATACCTCCAATCAGGCTTGACTCATCTGGTAAGTGTCGACAGCGATCGCGGCCTCTTCATTGGTCGGGATGACCAGCACCGCCACGCGGCTGCTGTCTGAGCTGATCTTCGCCTCCCCGGACACGGAAGCGTTCAACGCCGGATCCAATCCGATCCCGATCTGGTCGAGGTCACCGCAGATCGCGGCACGGATGTCGGCGGCGTTTTCCCCGATCCCCCCGGTGAAGACCACCGCGTCGAGCCTGCCGAGCACCGCGGTGTAGGTCCCGATGTATTTCTTGATCCTGTACGAGAAAACATCCAACGCCAACCGGGCGCGTTCGTCTCCGGCCTCTGCCTTCTCGCTGAGCGTCCGCATGTCGTTCGAGCTGCCCGATAGACCCAGCACCCCGCTCTGCTTGTTGCACAGCTTGTTCAGATCGGCGATGGAGTAACCCTTGTCGGCGAGGTAGAACAAGATCGCCGGGTCGATGTCGCCGCTGCGTGTGCCCATGACCACGCCCTCAAGCGGGGTCAGCCCCATCGAGGTATCGACGCTCTTGCCATCCTTGACCGCGGCGATAGAACTGCCGTTGCCCAGGTGGCAGGTGATGCAGTTGATGTCGTATTTGCCCTTGCCGAGCATCTCCGCGGCACGGCGTGCGACCCACCGATGGCTCGTGCCGTGGAACCCGTATCGTCGGATGCCGAACTTCTCATACAGCTCGTAAGGCAGGGCATACATGTAAGCGACCTGCGGGATGGTTGTGTGAAAAGCCGTGTCGAAGCAAGCGATCTGAGGCACCCCCGGGAGCTCGTGCATGGCGGCCCGGATCCCGGTGAGGTTAGGCGGGTTGTGCAGAGGCGCAAGATCGGCGACCTCCTCGATCGACCTAATTACGTTCTCGTCGATGACCACCGAACCGGTGAACGCTTCCCCCCCATGCACCACGCGGTGACCGACGGCCTTGATCTCGTTGATGTTTTTGAGCACGCCGTTCTCGGGTGAGATCAAGGTCTCGAGGATCAGGGCAATACCCTCCTCGTGGTTGAGTATCTCACCTTCAAGTCGGTGGGTCTGGTCTTCGTACTGATGCTCCAGAGCCGCCCCGACCTCACCTATCCGCTCCACGAGGCCCTTGGAAAGCACCTTCTGCTCCGGCATGTCAAAGAGCTGATACTTGATCGACGAACTGCCACAGTTAAGCACGAGAACTATCATACAGCGGGCTCCTGACTAAATCGGTCTGCCGATGAGTTTATGAGATCAGGTCAT
>JAJDCV010000328.1 GCA_029260675.1 Phycisphaeraceae bacterium | reverse complement strand
GCTTTGAAAGACTTTCATCAGCGCGGCATCCGGCAAAGCGGCGCCCTTCTTGCCGGAGCGCTCGAGCATCTTCCGCTGCGATGCGACCACCTCTTCGAGGGCCCGTCGCATGAAAACAACCTTGTATTGGTAGTCATCGGGGAGGTCTGCCAGGAGCATGTGGATCGCCTTGACGACCTTGCCAGGCGCATCCTTGAGGACACCGGGCTGGGTCTTCAATTGTTTGATTGCCTCCAGCTCGTAGTAGCCCTTGGGATTGTCATCGTCGGCCACGCGCTGAAAATCAGCGAAGGGGATGACCCCCCCGGCTTCAAGCATCTGCATCATCAGGCTGGTCCCCGACCGCGGCAGGCCAGAGACGACAACGATCGTATGGTCCAGTTCACTCACAGACGGCTCCTCTCGGTGCTGCAAAAGTCAACGTGGCCGATGACTACCGGAACCTACGTTGCTACATATGGCCGGTTTTATGGGCCTGCGAGCTGAGCCAACGCCGTTTCGACCGAGTCGAACATGTAGCTGATCATCAGTGCACGGCGAGTTGGCCGGATCATGGTGGTGTAAAGCGTCTCGTATTCTGCACGTAGGGCACGCATCCGGCCAAGGATGTCCCGGGCCTGATCCCTGTGCTCGGCGTGGTCGAAACCTTCGGAATAACTTAGCAGCAGCAGCTCCGACGCCTCGGCCCGGTTTACCAGATTCCGTGCGGCAAGCTCCCAGACGGCGAGGTATTCGTCGCCAAGCAACGCCTCTTGTCGTATTTCGGTGAATAGATCGAGGCTTTGAGCGTATTCACGCCGACGTTGCCTTGTCTCTTCGATCTCGTCTTCGAATGTGCCGTCGGCTATGATTTTTCGGATCGATGTCTCGACGTGATCCTTCGGCACGGACGGGCACGCCTTATTAATACCCAGCGACCGTGTGTGGGTGAACAGGCAGGGTTTGGACAAGAGCTCGCTCGCCTCCCAGAAGCGGTGGCCCCGGAGGCCGAACATTTCCTTGGCGTACCAGGCGCGGTAGTCATCTATTGTGGCGTCGGGGTGCTGCGACAGGTAACCCGTGGCCGCGATGTGGGCGTGCTGCATCTCCCAGGGGTGCTGGTGAACCGACCAGCTGGTCAGCACGACTCCCCGCAGGCGTGGGGCGGTCAGGCCCTTGGCGGTCGAGTCCCAGGTGTTGCGCAGGTGTCTCTCATGACGCGGGGAAAATACATTGTCGCCGAAGCTGCTGGACGCTGGGCAGGTCACGATGGGGAATCCCTTATCGGCCAGGAAGTCTGCGGAGTAGAACGTCTCGGGATCAACACCCGGTCCGTCGCCATCCGGGAACAGGTATTGGCCGAACAGCTCCAGGTTCCCCGGCGTCAGTTGCTCTTTCGCCCGCAGGCCCCGGTTCTCACCCCACAGAAACACCTTCCCGTTGCCCCGCCAGATGTCGTACATCCAGTCGAACAACATCACCTCACGGGAGAGTTCGCCGATTGCCTGATGGTGGTGCAGCACCATGTCGGCCCAGATGATCGGCGTGATGCCCCGGTCAAGCAGTGGCTGCGACACCTCGTTGATGTGGCGCATGAAGATCTGTGAAACGGACAGGCCGTCTACGTTGCGGTCGCTCTGCTGGACGTATCCGAGTTGCCGGGCCTCGTCGGCGCCAATGTGGAAGTAGCGTATATCACCGAATAACTCGATATACTCCAGGATCCATGCGTTCAGCAGGGGGACCACCTCCGGGTGCAGCGGGTCGTATTGTGTTATGTCGTCGGGGTGAGCCCGCAGATGACGGTAACGATCGTGTTGCAGGACATACTCGCCGTGGCCCAACGTCTGTAGCAGCGGGATGTTTTCGAGCCCAAGGCCACGTGCGTGCGCAAGCACGTCACGGAACACATCCTTGGTCAGAGCGTCGGGTTGGCGTGCTTCCGGGACGGTCTCCCACTCGACGCCGTCTTCTATCTCCCAAATGATCGTGTTGTATCCACGGCCGGCCAGATCGGTAAGCCACCGCTTGAGGTAGTCCGCGCGATACTGAGCCATATTCATGTCGATATGGAAGCCGACCATGCGCCGGGCCTCGGGTTGCTCGGAAGATGTCTGCGCGATCCCCATCGGGTTGCATGCTATCAGGGTCAACAAAATCACGGCCATACTAAGAATAGTTGAACGCATACCGTACCTTCCTTTGCGGGCCAAGCCCGGGATTATGTTGTGAGCGGGCCGTCTATCTACGGTGGTCGCGGTAGGTCAGGCACATCCGGTCGAAACGGGCGTATTCGCCGATTATGCGAGATTCAAAGTTGTTCCAGTCGCGCTGGTCCTTCGCTGACCAGACGACTTCCGCCAGCCCCAGCATCCGCGGCAGGGTCATGTACTGGATCTGCTCCGGTGTTTCAATCGGCTCGGTCCAGACATTGGCCTGTGCGCCCAGGATGTATTTGGTTTCATCTTCTGTCAGCTCGTCGGGGAGCGGTTCGTAGGAATAAACCCGCTGCAACGGAGTCGGGTTGTGCTTATATAGCGCACCTAATTCATCCGGATCCTTGGACTGTTTGAAGTCGAAGTAAAGGTGTGAGTGCGGTGACATGACCGCGTAACGTTTTAGTTTCGCCGCCTCGATCCCGCCTTTCACGCCACGCCAGGACATCACCGCGGCGCCAGGAGCCAACCCGCCTTCGAGGATCTCATCCCAGCCGATTAGCTTCTTGCCACTACTAGTCAGGAAAGTGTCGATGCGCTTGATGAGGTAGCTCTGTAGTTCGTGCTCGTCCTTAAGCCCCTCAGCTTTGATGCGTGCTTGACACTTTGGGCATTCCACCCATCGGTCTTTCGGGCATTCGTCACCACCGACATGGATGTACTCACCGGGGAACAGTGCTACGACCTCGGTGAGAACATTTTGTATGAACTCAAAGGTCTTGTCGTTACCTACACAGTAAACATCCTTGAATACGCCCCATTTGGTCTCGACCTCGAACGGCCCGCCGGTACACGACAACTCAGGGTACGTCGCCAAGGCCGCGACGGAGTGTCCGGGCATCTCGATCTCGGGAACCACGGTGATGAACAGGCTTTCCGCATATGCGACGACTTCGCGGATATCGTCCTGTGTGTAGAACCCGCCGTAGCGATCGCCATCTTCGCCGGTCCGCCACGCGCCAACTTCCGTCAGCAACGGATACTGCTTGATTTCGATTCGCCAGCCCTGATCCTCAGTGAGGTGCCAGTGGAACGTGTTGAGCTTGTACCTGGCCATCCGGTCGAGGTACTGCTTGACGGTTTCTTTGTCGAAGAAGTGCCGGCAGACGTCCAGATGCATCCCGCGCCAGACGAAGCGTGGCGCGTCCTCGATTTTCACGCCCGGCACGGCCCATGCAACGCCCTCTACCGCTTCCTGCGAATCGATTTCGGTCGGCAATAGTTGCCGCAGTGTCTGGCAACCGTAGAACAAACCCGCCGGGGTATTCGCCGTGATATCAATCTTTGTAGCTGTGGCTTGAAGACGGTAGCCCTCATCGCCCAATGCTTCAGCGTCGGCCTCCAGCCGCAGATGGATCACCGGGTGTTGGATCGGATCGCCCGACAGGTTGCGGATGCCCAGCGTGTACCCGGTCGCCGGTTTGAGCATCTGTGCGAGGTATTCAGCCACATCCCGGGCTTGTTCATCTACGAGGATGACCGTGTCGGCCGTCAGTTCAAAACCGTCGCCGCGCACTTCGATCGCGGTGGGGCGGGGGATCACGTTCACTTGCATCGGACGATCCGCATGGCAACACACCGCCGCCGCGCTTAAAACCGCCAGGGTACAGATCACAACGCGATACATAAATAAGCTCCATCTGTTTGTGTATTTAAATCAGGCCTTGCTGACCTTGCCCCAGAGCATCAGCAGCGCCGCCGCTGCCACGCCCGCAACTACCGTCAGCACCGTCGCCAACACGTAGTTGCCGTACATCCAATGGCCCGTCGCGAACAAGGCGCTGTAGACCGCGAAACAGCCGAGCACCATGCAGAGGACGCCCATAGGCAGCACGCCTCGCTTCGCGGTCTCCGTGATCGGGTCGCCATCCAGTTCGGATTTCTTGATCACACGGTTCCAGCCCGGCCCGCCCGGACGGATCAGCCGGTAGAACTTGCGCAACGTCCTGTCATCGGCCGGCTTGGTTATAAACGTCACGCCGACCCAGCACACGGTTGTGATCGCCACGCCAATGACTAGTTTCTGCCAATCCAGGAATCCTCCGGCCTGTGTGATGGCCTCGGGCTTAGACATGCCTTCACTGATCAGGCGACTGACTTCCGAGGCATTTATCTTGTCCTGCACAAAGAAAGACACGGCTACCAGGAACGACACTACCATTGCGGTTAACTCGCTGTAGGCGTTGATCCGCCACCAGAACCAGCGGAGGATGAACAGCAGGCCCGTGCCTGCGCCGATCTGTAGTAGGATTCTGAACGCTTGGAATGCATTTTCCAGCATGAGTGCGAAGCCCGCCGCCAACACCATCAGCACGACTATCATCACGCGTCCGGCCCTGACCAATTCCTTCTCTTCCGCTTGCGGACGTACAAAGCGCTTGTAGAAGTCGTTCACCACGTACGAGGACGCCAGGTTCAGCTGCGTCGAGATGGTCGACATGTAGGCCGAGATCAAAGACGCGATCACCAGCCCAAGCAGGCCCACTGGCAGGAAGGTGAGCATCGCCGGGTAGGCAAGGTCGTGCTTGACGATACTCGGATCGACATGCGGGAACGCGGTCTTGATCGACTCCAGATCGGGGAACACGACCAGCGAGGCCAGCGCCACCAGGATCCAGGGCCAGGGCCGGAGTGCATAGTGTGCACAGTTGAAGAATAACGTTGCGCCGATGGCGTTCTTCTCGTCTTTAGCCGCCAGAATGCGCTGCGCGATATACCCGCCGCCGCCTGGCTCGCTGCCGGGATACCAGACGCTCCACCACTGAACCGCCAGCGGGATGACCAGCAGAGTCACCACCATCTCGGTGTTATTCAAATCTGGCAACAGCGACAGCTTGCCCTGCACTGCCTCGTGTGCCAGCAGGTTGCTTAAGCCCCCGACCTCCGGCAGGTTCACCGCGACATATGCCGCAGACACCGCTCCGATCATCGCCACCACAAACAACAGCAGGTCTGTTAGCAGCACGCCAAGGAAGCCGCCTAGCGAACTGAACACAACCGTCACCACGCCGGCCACCAGCACCGTCTGCCACGGCTCAAGGCCCAGCACCACTCCACCGATCTTGATCGCCGCCAGTGTGACTGTCCCCATGATCATCACGTTGAAGAACAGGCCCAGGTAGATCGCCCGAAAACCGCGCAAAAACGCCGCCGGCTTGCCCGAGTAACGCAATTCATAGAATTCGATATCCGTCAGCACGCCCGAACGCCGCCACAGCCGCGCGTAAATGAACACTGTCAGCATGCCGGTAAGCAGGAACGCCCACCATTCCCAGTTCCCGGCCACGCCTTTGGTCCGCACGATGTCCGTCACCAGGTTCGGCGTATCGGTCGAGAACGTCGTCGCCACCATCGACATGCCCAGCAGCCACCAAGGCATGCGTCGGCCCGAAAGGAAATACTCGCCCGAACTCTTGCCCGACCGCCTGGACACCGCGAAGCCGACCGCCAGCACGAAAATGAAAAAGAACCCGATTATCAGCCAGTCAATTGTTTCCAGGACCATACCGGATCAGCTCCATTACGCGTTGCGGATGTGAGACGGGTCGCCAAGGCGATACACGGTCGGGCAGGCACTCTTATTAATGATATCACCCGTTGATATTTGAAGGGCCCGGCTGGGATTGCCGTGGGTGAGTGCGGCGATATTCTGATCAGATAGGCCCAACTCACGCTTCAGATTTAAAGCGGCCTGTGCCATGCTCATTGCGGAGCCCAGGAGGTGTGTTTTGCAGGGGGCCCAGACGGCGAGGTCTTCGCCGACTTCCACATCCCAACGACCCATGGTGTGTCGACCAGGCCCAAGCCCCGCCGCCGCCATCGCGTCGCTGACCACGATGCACCGGTCAACCCCCGCAATCCGCAGGTAGTTCCGCAGCGCATAGAACGGGATGTGTACGCCGTCTGCGATGAAGCAGACCCATAATTGCTTACTCCTGGCCAGCACCCGCTGCACGATGTTGTCGTGACGGTCCATCTGCATCGGACAAGCGTTGCCCAGGTGTGTAAACATCGACAGGCCGGCATCGATCGCCGCGTCGAGTTGGTCAAGCGTGGGGTTGCAATGCCCTGCCGAGACGGTGATCCCGCGGCGAGCAAGCAGTCGGGTGACTTTCATATCTGGATCGCGCTCGGGGGCGAGGGTGACGACCCGGGTGAACCCGCCGGCGGCATCCAGCAGGCGTTCCATCGTCTCCACACACGCCGGAACAATCGCGTCCTTTGGGTGAGCGCCGCGGTAACCCTCGGCCTCATTCACAAACGGGCCTTCGATATGGACCCCGGCGATCATTGAACTCGCCAGTTCATCTTCCTCGCGGAGTTGCACCAGCCGGTGCAGTCTCCGGCACATCACGTCGACATCGTCGGTGATGATCGTCGTAAGCAGCGACGCTACGTTATCACGCCGCATAGCCTCACACGCGAGGCGCAGGTCTTCCGATGAAAGATTGTCCTGGTTGAAGTCGACTCCACCGTACCCATTCACCTGAAGATCGATATGGCCGCCCGGTGGGTTCATAACGAGAACGCCTTTTCTGACTGCTTCAACAGTGATCCTGCCGAGCGGTTAAGAAACAGCTGGCAATACTTGTGTTCCTGCAGGATAGACGCGGGGGCATGAGGGGTCACGCCGCCCTCGACCGCGTTCTTCACCGCCAGGGCCTTTCGTTCATCGGGCACGGTACAGATGATCGTGGCGCTTCTCATGATCTGCTTGACACTCATCGAGATCGCGCGGGTCGGTACTTCATCCATCGACTTGAACCAGCCTTCGCCGAGCTGCTGTTTCCGGCAGGCTTCATCCAACTTAACGATCAGGTAGGGCTCCTCTGTGTCGAAGTCGGCGGGTGGGTCGTTGAATGCGATGTGGCCGTTCTCTCCAATCCCGATGAAAGCCACGTCGATCGTGTGATTACGGATGATTGAGCCGACACGCTTCGCTTCGGCCCCAGCGTCGTGCTCTGCATTGAGGTAGTGGAACGCACGCACGGGCAGAGGGAGCCTGGCGTGAAACCGCGTCCAGAGATAGCTGCGGAACGAGGCGGGATGGCTGATCGGGAGGGCTACATACTCATCAAGATGAAATACGGTCACCCGGTCCCATCGGATGTCCGGCTCCTGAACCAGGCTCTCAAGCATCTCAAGCTGGGAAGCCCCCGTGGCCACGATGATACTGGCGTGGCCACCCTCCAATAGTGCTTGGCGTATAACCGCGGCTCCCGCCGACGCCGCACGCTCCGCCATTTGACGTGTTGTGTCATATATCTTGATCTCTATGGTCGGGCTCCTTGACCCCCTCGGGTTCTTTGGTCCAGTTGTTATGAGAGAATCGGGGGTGGTGTAGTCGCTAGCTGAGCCGTAGGGAGGGGCGTAGCCCCGACCGGAGGATCAGCTAGCGGTGCGGCCGGGAACGTCCCGAGCGCGGGTTCCTCTAACGTCGCGGCATACGCCGCAGGGGCCTGCCAGTTCAACGACGAATGCGGTCGGCGATGATTGTAATCCAGTCGCCACTCGTCCAACACGTATCTCGCCTCGGCCAGACTCAGGAACAACTCGCCGTTGAGTAACTCATCACGCAGCTTGCCGTTGAATGATTCCACGTAGCCGTTCTCCCACGGGCTGGCCTTCTGGATGTACAGGGTATCCACCGACGCCCGATTCAACCACTTCTGGATCTCTTTGGCTACGAACTCCGGGCCGTTGTCCGACCGAATGTACTCCGGTGCTCCACGCACCGCGAACAGGTACTGCAACGTCAAGATCACATCACGGGCAGTGAACGACCGGCCAGGCTCGATCGCCAGGCACTCCCGCGTGAACTCGTCGATCACAACCAGCAACTTCAACTGCCGACCATCCTCGGTGCGTTCAATGACAAAGTCATAACTCCACACGTGGTTGCGGTGTGTCGCCCGGTGACGCACACAACTGTTGGCCGATGTGCCCGGCATACGCCTGCGTTTATGCTGTTTCTTAGGCACTTGCATGCTCTCCTTCTTCCACAGCCGATGCACCTGATCAAAGCCCACGGACCACCCCACTTCCGTCCGTTCCGGATGCACCCGTTCACAGCCGAACCGCGGACGCGCATCGATGATCTTACGCATTGCTTCGATCAAGACGCGGTCTTTCTCCGGATTCGTAAGCCGGTAACGCTGAGTACTCCGTGGCTGGGCCAACGTCTTGCACGCACGACGCTCGCTGACCTTGTCATGCCCCAAACGGCTACGCACCTTCACCACGATACGCCGACGCCGCTCGGGGTCTACAAGTTTAGTGCGTAGCACTGTTCAAGCCGTGGGCGGGCGGCTTCCTTGAGGATCAGCACGGCCAACGCCTGGTCCGCCACCAGCTTCTTCAGACGACCGTTCTCTTTTTCCAATTCCTTCATCTGCTTGGCCATCAACGGAGCGTCCAGTGGGCGCCATCCCGCCGTACTTCGTCCGCCAGCGGTAGTACGTCTGCTCGCTGATCCCCAGCCGCCTGCAAACCTCCGGCACCTTCAGCCCTTTGCACAACTCAATGTCGGCCTGCCTGAGCTTCGCCACGATCTGTTCTGCACGGCGTCGCCTCTTCACAAGGAATCCTACCCGGCCTACGGCCGGATGGATGCTCTCATATTCCCTGGATCGGGTTTTCAGGAGGGGGTCACTACGTCATCCAGCACTACATCGACCCAACCTACCGCTTTGCAGGCCTCATCGATTTCGCACGGTACCTCTTGCGACATAAGTAACCCCCACCCATATTTTCCCCATGGCCCACGCCCCCCAATCCCACTGCCTCCGGCCGTGGCCCCCCCCAATCCGTGCGCACACCTGAGAACGTTCTTCACACAGTAATCCCACAAAGCCCCAATCCCCCCATAACCTTTAACCACCAACGTTTACCTCCTCAGTTTCCTCCCCAATACCACATCCATGCGCACAAGCCCGTCGCGACGCCCAAGGGTGGAGGCGCGACTTTGTTTGAGTCGCACCTGCCGACAACCTCACGACGGCGATCGACAGCTACCCTGAGTATCCAAAGATTAAAAGGACCGGGACTCGCGGGCTGCCCCCACGGAAAGGCACACTCAAAAGGTGTGTCCGGTGGACGGACTTGGTAGCGGACGCCCCGGCCAGATGACGGAATCCCAGGACGCGGCCTCGGCCCGGTCCCGCAGAAACCGCCCCTGCCGTTACCGCCGGAACACCGTGAGGTTTGGGAAAAACTGGAAATGTTGAAAGCTGAAATACTGAACGTGTGGAAATTCAGATATTAACCGGGTCGCCCGTGACCAGACCATCGCACCACGGAGACCCAGAGGACACAATAATATGAAATAGCGTTTTGACAGGATGACAGGATGGACAAGATCGGTCGTGCGCGATCGGCATGCCAGTCCTATCCTGTATATCCTGTCATCCTGTCCACATTCCCCGCCTTGATCTTCTACGTGCCTTCCCCCGCGCCCCCCGCACCTCTGCGGTTATATCTCATTCGCATTCACTTCATCGTCAGCACCACGATCCCCGCGACGGTCAGCAGCGTGCCCGACACCAGGCGGAACGACCACGGCTCGCCGCCGAAGACCACCGCCGCCATCGCGCCGAACATCGGGGCGGTAAACGCGATCGGCATGACCTGGCTCAGAGGCGCCCCCTTGAGCGCCGCGTAGAAACACAGCATCCCGACCGACCCGGCGACGAGCCCGCCTCCAATAATCAGGTGCAACAACGCCGGCGTCCCCGCGTGTGAGAGTGATTTGATTTGCGGCACAGCGAACGCACCCAGCACCACCAGCGCCACCGCCGTGCGGATGCTGATCCCGACCTGAGGCGACAGACCGCCCAGGTGCAGCCCTTTCTTCTCGAAGTAACCCCCGACACCCCAGGCAACAGCGGTCATCAGGGCAAGCAACTGTGGATTCATCGGGCTCTCCTCTTGGATGGGTTCGGCGGTAGTGTAATCATACCCCGGCCCACCGCCACCACCCGCCCAGGCCAACAAAAAAACGCCCACGTGAGCACACGCGGGCGTTCAAAGTTGAACCTGGAATCCGTCGGGCTATTTGATGAACAGCATCTCCTGGTACGTCGGCAGGGGCCACAGGTCATCGGCGACATAGCCTTCCAACTCATCGGCCACCCCGCGTACCGCGAGCATCGCAGGCAGGATGACATCGCAGGAGTGACGGGCCTCGGCCTTGAGGTTCTTGGCGTGGTGATCCATCGCGGACTCAAGGTCGTTGATCGAATCCTGCAGGGCCTTAACCAGCGAGGTCATCTTATCCAGCGTGTGGGTGTCAAAATCGATGTCGTTGGCCCTGAGGTTCGTGCAGGCCGTGGCCAACTCGTTCTGGTAACGCACCGCCGAGGGGAAGATGATTGTCCGCGCGATCCGCAGCGTCAGGATCGCCTCGACGTTGACCACACCCGAGTACTGCTCGGTGTAGATCTCCTCGCGGGCCACAAGCTCGCGCTTGGAAAGGACCTTGTACTTGCTGAACGCCTTGACAACCTCGGGGCTGCTGATGGCCGGCAGGGCGTCCGGGGTCGTCCGGTTGTTTGGCAACCCGCGTTTCTCCGCCTCCTTGTGCCACTCATCGGAATACCCGTCGCCGTTGAAGATCACGGCACCGTGCTCCTTGATGATCTTCTGCACCAGCTTCTGCACCGCCCCGTTGAGCTTCTTGGGATCGCCCTTGGTGGCCTTCTCAAGCTCGGTGGCGGCGTGGTCCAGGCTCTCGGCAAAGATGGTGTTCAGCGCAACCAAGGGCCCGGCGATCGACTGGGCCGAACCCAGTGCCCGGAACTCGAAACGGTTGCCGGTGAAGGCAAACGGGCTGGTGCGGTTGCGGTCGCCGGCGTCACGCGGCAGCGGGGGGAGCGTGTCCACGCCGACGTTCATCACGCCGCCTTTCTTGCTCCGTTTGGCGCTGCCGCCCTTGGCGATCTGCTCGAATACATCCGAGAGCTGCTCGCCCAGGAAGATCGAGATGATCGCCGGCGGGGCCTCGTTGGCACCCAGCCGGTGGTCGTTGCCCGCGTGGGCGATCACCGCACGCAGCAGCGGGCTGAACTTGTGGACCGCACGGATCACCGCCGAGCAGAACACCAGGAACTGGGCGTTGTCGTGCGGCGTCTCGCCGGGCTCCAGCAGATTCCCCACCGCGCTGTTACCCAGCGACCAGTTCAGGTGCTTGCCCGACCCGTTGATCCCGGCAAAGGGCTTCTCGTGAAGCAGGCACTCCATGCCGTATTTCTGCGCAACACGCCGCAGCGTGATCATGATCAGTTGCTGGTGATCGGTCGAGACATTGGCGTCTTCGTAGACCGGGGCGATCTCGTACTGACCCGGAGCGACCTCGTTGTGTCG